>DATLWA010000049.1:0-2607 GCA_035576905.1 Gemmatimonadales bacterium | reverse complement strand
GCGCATCGATCTGGCGCACGCGCCGCGCCACCAGAATGCCACGCGCGGCGTCGCCCGCGTACCGGCCCGCGACGAGCCAGGTGGTGCCACCGTGGGCCGCGTGCCCGTCGGGCCAGCGCAGGTCGAGCGCGCCGCCGCACGCAGGGGCGAGGACACCGCCGCCGACGATGCCGCCCTGATCGGACACGGGATCAACGAGCCGAATGACGGCCGCGACCGTCTTTCCCGCTCCCCCTTCCCCGCTCCCCGCTCCCCATCTTCCCGCGCACGTCGCATCGCGGCGCGCGAGCGCGGCTTCACCCCACAGCAGCCCCGCCACCGCTGCGAGTCCCAGCGCCGCGCCGACGGGCGCGCGCCGTATGAGTAGGGCCGCGCCCGCGAGCAGCGGCAGGACCACATACAACACTTCCTGTCCCGGCTCCAGCCCAAACCAGAGCCCGGCGGCAAACGCGATTGTGATCCAGAGAATCGGCGGCCGCATCG
The DNA here is from genome assembly GCA_035576905.1 of Gemmatimonadales bacterium. Lineage (GTDB taxonomy): Bacteria > Gemmatimonadota > Gemmatimonadetes > Gemmatimonadales > GWC2-71-9 > DATLWA01. Next base: position 2,124 of record DATLWA010000049.1, on the reverse strand, counting down.
GGCCGCCTCAACGGACTACGGCAGGCGCATCGGCTTGGCGCCGCAGCGCGGCGTCAGCCCCACGCGCCGGAAGCCGTCGATCAAGACGACCGACAACTTGGCGCGCTCCTGATCCGAGCCGAGCGACAGCTCGGTCAACACCTCGCCCTGGCGGGTCGAGACGTAATGCGGGGACAGCCGGTTGAGGGCGAAAATCAGCACGTCCCCCTTGCAGGTGTCGCACCCGCAGAACTGGGGGAACTGTTTGCGCAGCGACTCGTATTCGCGCTGCGTCACCTCCCACGCCACGTTCGTCACCCCACGACGGCCAACTCCTCCTCCACCGGCCGGCCGGCGAACGTGCTGCCGGTCGTTCCGGTGAAGCGCACCTGGCGATAGCTGCCGATCCACGAATCAGGCCCCGGGACCAGACAGACTTTGTTGCCGCGCGTGCGGCCCTGCAGCAGGTCGCCGCGCTTGGCGCGGCCCTCCACCAGCACCTCGTGGGTCGTGCCCACGAGCGCCACGTTCTTGCCGCGCGCGACGGCGCGCACAAGCGCAATGAGCCGCTCGAGCCGCTCGCCCGCGACGTCGTCGGGGACGGTGTCCTTGAGCTTGAGCGCGGGCGTGCCGTCGCGCGGCGAGAACTTGAACGTGTAGGCGTCGTCGAAGCCCACCTGCTCCACCAGGGAGCAGGTCTCCTGGAAATCCGCTTCGGTCTCGCCCGGGAATCCGACGATGATGTCGGTCGAGAGCGCGATGCCCCGCACGGCGGCGCGCAGACCGCCCACCACCTCGAGGTAGCGCTCGCGCGAGTAGCGCCGCAGCATGCGTTTGAGCACGCGGCTGCTGCCGCTCTGCACCGGCAGGTGCACGTGCTCGCAGACCGCGCGCGTCTCGGCCATGGCAGCGAGCACGCGGTCGGTGAAGTCCGTGGGATAGGGCGACGTGAAGCGCACGCGGCGCACGCCCGCCACCGCGCCCACCGCCCGCAGCAGGTCGGCGAAGTCGTGCGTGCCGTCGGTGTAACTGTTGACCGTCTGGCCAAGGAGCGTGACCTCCGTGGTGCCCTGGGCGGCGAGACCCTCGACCTCCCGGACCACGTCGGCCAACATGCGACTGCGCTCGGCGCCGCGCGTCATCGGAACGACGCAGAACGTGCACCGGTAATCGCAACCACGCTGCACCGTGACGAACGCCGACGTGCGATCCCCCCGCACCGGCGGCACGTCCTCATAGTGCTCCCAGCTCTTGAATTCGACCTCCGCCGTCCGCTCACCGGCCTGCGCGCGGGCGATCAACGCCGGCAGGCCGCGGTAGCCGTCGGGCCCGATCACGAGGTCGACCTGCGGTACGCGCTCGAGGAGGGTGGGCCCGAGGCGCTGCGCCATGCAACCCACGACGCCCAACACGTCGCCCGGCCGCTTGTGGCGCTTCAGCTCGCCCATGCGCCCCAGCACCCGCTGCTCGGCGTGATCGCGGACGGCGCACGTATTCACCAGCATCACATCGGCGTCGGCGGGATCGTCCGTGCGCACGTAGCCCTCACGGCCCAGGACGCCGAACATCAGCTCGGAGTCCGAGACGTTCATCTGGCAGCCGTAGGTCTCGATGTAGATGCGCGGCATGGGCCTCACACGGTGACGGGCAGGCGGGCGCGGCCGTCCCAGGAGTCCACTGGAAGATAGACCGAGAGGTAATCCTCCGTCAGCACCTCGACCTGCCCCTGCCGGCGGCCCGTCACCACACCGTCGGCTGTGCTCCCGGAACGCACCCGCCGGTGCGCCGCCGCCTTGCGCTCTCCCAGCTCGCGCAGCTCGCGGGCACGGCGGGTGACCACAGGCGCAGGGATCGTGTCTCCCAACCGCGCGGCCGGTGCATCGGGCCGCACGCTGAAGGGAAAGACGTGGAGATAGGTGAACGGCAGCCCGTCGATCAGCGCGAGCGTGCCCTCGTGCTCCGACTCGGTCTCGCCCGGAAAGCCGGCGATCACGTCGGCGCCGAGGCCGAACACGGGCAGCCGCTCGGCCAGCCACGCGAGCCGCGCGCCGTACGATTCGGCGGTGTACCAGTGGCGACCCATGCGCTTCAAGATGCGATTCGCGCCCGACTGCAGCGGCGCGTGCAAGTGCGCCGCGAGATTAC
>DATLWA010000048.1:0-7372 GCA_035576905.1 Gemmatimonadales bacterium | reverse complement strand
GTTTCGCCACGTCGAAGTGACCGGCCGCCGGCTCGACTGATGGAACGCTTCTTCGCCGCCGCGGGCGCCATCTCGGCCGCCCTCGCGGTCGCGGGCGGCGCGTTCGGCGCGCACGCGCTCAAGAGCCGGCTCGCGCCGGATCTCCTGGCCGTGTTCGAGACGGGCGCGCGCTACCAGATGTATCACGCGCTGGCCCTGCTCGCGGTGGCCTGGGCGCTGACCCGCTGGCCCACGCCGCCGGTCCGCGCCGCCGGCTGGCTGTTTCTCGCGGGCACCGTGTGTTTTTCCGGCAGCCTCTACCTCCTGAGCCTGACCGGCGCGCGGTGGCTCGGCGCGCTCACCCCGCTGGGCGGTCTGCTGTTCATCGCCGGGTGGTTGGCGCTCGCCGCGGGCGTGCTGGCTCGTTGACCGGCATGACGGGGATCGAAACACCGGCGTTGCTGCTGCACCTCGACGTCGTGGAAGCCAACATCCGCCACATGGCCGAGCGCGCCCGCGACCTGGGAGTGGCGCTGCGCCCGCACGCCAAGACGCACAAGTGCGTCGAGTTGGGCCGCCGCCAGCTCGCTGCCGGCGCCCGCGGCCTGACGGTGGCGACGCTGGTCGAAGCCGAGGTGTTCGCTCGAGCCGGCGTCGCCGACATCACGTGGGCTTTTCCCCTCGATCCGTCGCACATCGCGCACGCCCGGCGTGTCGCCGAGCATACCACCTTGCGCGTGGTGACCGACGATCTGGAGACCGCGCGCGCTCTCTCCGGCAGCGGGTTGCATGTGTTCCTCAAGGTGGACTGCGGCTATCACCGCGCCGGTGTTGATCCGGCGTCGGTGTACGGATTCGCCGTGGCGCGCGAGCTCGGCGCGGAGCGCGGGCTGGTCTTCGACGGCATCCTGAGCCATTCCGGCCACGCCTACCGCACGCGCGGCAAGGACGAGGCCGCGGCGGTCGCCGAGGAGGAGCGAGCGGTGATGACCGGCTTCGCCGAGCGGCTGCGCGGCGAGGGCGTTCCGGTGCGCGAAGTGAGCGTCGGCTCGACGCCGGCGATGGCGGCCGTGCGGAACCTGGCGGGCGTCACGGAGGCGCGGCCCGGCAACTACGTCTTTTACGACCGCACGATGGTGTTGATCGGCTGTTGCGCGCCGGTTGACGTCGGCGTCACCGTGCTGGCCACCGTGGTATCGCATCAGCCCGGCAGCGCCCAGCTGATCGTGGATGCAGGAGCGCTGGAGCTGTCCAAGGACCTGGGGCCCGCGCACCTCGGCCTGCCGGTGAACTTCGGCGAGGTGAAGGGGCACCCCGGTCTGCTCGTGACGTCGGTGTCGCAGGAGCACGGAATCATCCGCGCCCCCGCGCCGCTCGACGGCCGGCTCAAAGTCGGCGCGCAGGTCGAAATCGTGCCCAACCATTCATGTCTGACGGTCGCGCACTTCGACGAGTATCACGTCATGCAGCAGGGCCGCGAAGTCGACCGCTGGAGCATCGAGCGGGGTAGATAGCTCACCCCGAGGAGCGAGCCTCATGCGAATTGTGATCAAAAACCTGTTCATCGCTGCGCTGCCGCTGCTCCTGGGCCTCGCGGCGGGGTATCTGTTCACGCGCTCCCTGTCCTCGTGCGGCAGGATGGTGGGCCCGTTGTTCGCGGCCAAGTGCCACGGCCGCGTGTTGCAGTACCAGATCCAGTTCCAGACCCTCGGGACGGCGCTGGGGTGCGTGATTGTCGCCCTGATCGGCGTGGTGCGGGAACTCCGCGCCCGCCGCGCCGTACAATCCGAGGCATCCTCCCAAGGAGAGGCCACATGAAGACGACCATTTTAGCGCTCGCCCTCCCGCTGCTCATCACGGGCCGAGCCCTGGCGCAGGATTCGACACAACCGAAGCCGGTTGCTCCGCCCGCCCCGGCCGCGAGCACGGCCGCCACATTGACGATCGTCCAGGCCGTACTCACCGACTCGGTGGTGAACCGGATGCCGGCGGACAGCGGTGCTGCCTACCCGGCGACCGTCGGCTCGCTGGTGTGCTTCACCAAGGTCTCGGGCGGCACGGCCGGCACCACGATTCACCATGTGTGGTTCCACGGCGACACCCAAGTCGGCGACGTCGAGCTGCACGTGGACGGCTCGCCCTGGCGCACGTGGAGCCGCAAGACGATTCCCGCCGATTGGACGGGAGCATGGCATGTTGAGGTCCGCGATGCAGCTGGAACGGTGCTGAAGAGGATCGATTTTACAGTCGGCAGCTGACCAGCAAACAGCCGTCAGTGGAGTTCCCAGACGCCAAGTTGCCAGTCGTTCCAACCCGCCAGAGGCCAGGTCTGCATGACTGGCCTCTGGTTTCTTGGAACCACTTACAACTTGGCGTCTGGCAACTTCTCTAATAGCTGCCGACTTGACGCTGATTGCTTATCTTTCGGTTCATGGAACTGCTCCAACAAGTCGTCGCCAACCTCGAAATCGACGAGAACAAGGCGGAGAAAGGCATCGGCGCGATTCTCACGGCGCTGCGGATGTCTTCCGGCAAGGAAACGTTCGAGCACGTCAAGGCGGCGGTGCCCAATGCCGAGAGCATGATGGGGCACGCGCTGATGAGCGGCGCACGGACGGCGGAGCTGGCCGCGCCGGTGGGGCCGGCGGGCTTGATGGTGGCGCTCGCGGCGGCCGGGGTCAAGAAAGAGGACGTCCCGCGTCTCGGCAGGATCGTCCTCGAGTTCCTGCGACCGAGCGTCGGCAGCCCCGTGATCGACGCCTTCCTGGAGAAAGCCCCGGGCTTGAAAGGCTGATGGCGGCCTGAACGCCCTTCTCTCCCCCGCGACTCCCGCGGACCTCGCCGAAGTGCTGGACTTGCTGGCGCGGAGCAAATTGCCCCGCGAGGGCGTCGCCGACCATATCGGCAGCGTCATCGTGGCGCGCGAAGGCACCCGGATCATCGGCTGCGTCGGCATCGAGGTCTACGGCACGGCCGGGCTGCTCCGCTCGGTCGCCGTCGACGTCGCGCACCGCGGCCTGGGGCTCGGCATTCAGCTGACCCAAACCGCTCTCGAGCTGGCGAAAAAGCGCGGCGTGAAGACGCTGTATCTACTCACCGAGCATTCCGTCGGCTTTTTCTTTCGCTTCGGCTTCAAGAAAATCGCGCGCGCCGACGTCGATCCGGCGGTGAAGGTCTCGGCCGAGTTCACCGGCGCCTGCCCCGATACCGCCACCGTATTGCGTTTCGACCTGCCGCAGTGAAGCAGCTCGTCATCACCCGTCACGGAGGACCGGAAGTCCTCGAAATCCGTGAGGCCCCCGAGCCCGCCCTGACGCCCGGCGGCGTGCGGATCCGGGTGCGCGCCGCCGGAATCAATTTCTCCGACATCTTGGCCCGCCAGGGCCTCTATCCCGACGCCCCCAAGCCGCCGTGCACGGTGGGATACGAAGTGGCCGGAGTGGTCGACGCGGTGGCGCCCGGTCTTGCGGCGCCGCGCGTCGGCGACGCGGTGGTCGCCACGACCCATTTCGGGGGCCAGAGCGAGATCGTCGTAGCGCCGGCCGCGCGGGTGTTCCCGCTGCCGCCCGGCTGGAGCTTCGAGGAGGGGGCGGCCCTGCCGGTGGTGTACCTCACGGCGCACCACATGCTGGTCCGCGTGGCCGCCGCGCGGCCCGGTGAAAGCGTCCTGGTGCACGCGGCGGCGGGCGGCGTGGGACTGGCGGTGGCTGAGCTGGGCAAGATCCTGCAGCTCCGCGTCATCGGACTCAGCTCGACGGCAAAGCACGAAGTCCTGCGGAGCTACGGGGTCGAGCCGCTCGACGGCCGCGACCCGCACTGGCCCGCGGCGGTGCGCCGCGTGGCGCCGGGCGGCGTGGACGTGATCCTCGACGCCGTGGGCGGTGATTCGTGGCGCCAGGGCTACCGGCTGCTCGCTCCGGGTGGGCGGCTCATCTGTTTCGGCGCGTCGGCCCTATCGCAACCCGGCGGCCGCCGGCTGCTGACCGCTCTGTGGCAGCTGCTGCGGTTCCCGCGGTTCGGGCCGCTGGCCTTGATGAGCGACAATCGCGCGGTGGCGGGAGTGAACATCGGACACTTGTGGGATCAGGACGCGATGATGCGCCCGCAAATCGCCGCCCTGCTCCGCTACGCCGCCGAGGGGCGGGTCAAACCGCGCGTCGACCGCGCGTTCCCGCTGGCGGACGCGGCCGCCGCACATCGCTTTATCCAGGAGCGGAAGAACATCGGCAAGGTGGTGCTGGTCAGTACTTGAGGCCCTTTTTCTCCGCGAAGGTCTTGAGGGCGTTTTCCTCTTCGGGCGACAACTTCTCCGGGACTTCCACCCGCACTTCCACCAGCTGATCGCCGCGCCGGCCGTTCTTCTCGATGCCCTGGCCGGCGATGCGGAACCGTTTGCCGGGCTGCGTGCCGGCCGGAATGCGCAGCACCACGCGCCGGCCGTCGAGCGTCCGGACTTTGATCTTGGTCCCCAGCGTCGCCTGTACCACGTTGATGGGCACGACGCAGATCACATCGAGCCCCTCGCGCCGGAAGAAGGTGTCGGGCTCGACCTTGAAATCGACCAGCAGGTCGCCTTTGCCTTTGGCGCCCTGGCCGCGGAGGCGGACCTTGGTACCGTCCTCGGTGCCGGGCGGCACCGTGATCATGAGCTGCTTTTCGACGCGCACTTCCCCCGAGCCCTGGCACGTGCCGCAGCGCTGCGACGGAATCTTGCCTTTGCCGCGGCACATCGGGCACGGGCGGTTGACGGCGAAACCGCCCTGGCCGAACGACACAGTGCCCCGACCTTTGCATTCAGGGCACGTGGAGATCGTGGCTCCGGGCGCGGCACCGCTGCCGCTGCAGGTGGGGCACACTTCCGCCATCGCCAGCGTGACGGGCACCTTCCCGCCCAGCGCCGCGATGCGAAACGGCACCGCAAGCGTGGTCTCGACGGTGTCGTCCTGGTCGTCGCGCTCGGCGCCCTTGCGTCCAAAAATCGACGAGAACAAATCGCCCAGCCCGCCGAACGAGCCGAGGTCCGAGAAATCGAAATCGGTGGAGAAATTGTCCGACGACCCGCCGCCTGTCGGACCGCGGGGCGTGCGCCCCGCGCCGGCGTAGGCGCCGTAGCGGCGCAGCGTGTCGTACTTCTTCCGTTTCTCGGGATCGCTCAGCGCGTCGTGCGCCTCGTTGATCTCTTTGAACTTTTCCGCCGCCTGCGGATTCCCGGGATTGCGGTCGGGGTGGTGCTGCTTGGCCAGCCGGCGGAAGGCCTTCTTGATTTCGTCCGTCGTGGCCGTCTCGGCGACGCCGAGCGTCTGGTAGTAATCCTTTTGCGGCGCCATCAGCTGCCTTGCCAGGTGAGCACGATGACGCGCGCCGGGCGGATCAACGTGTCACCGAGTTTGTACCCCGGCTGCAGCACGGCCGCGACCGTGTGATCCTGCGCCGCTTCCGTCGCGGGCTGCATCGTCACCGCTTCGTGTACGTGGGGATCGAACGGCACGCCGGTCTGATCCAGCCGCGTGACGCCCAGCGCGTCGAGCTGTTTCCAGATCTTGCGCTCGACCATGTCGACGCCGTCGTGGATCGTCTTGGCGTCGGTCTGCGCGGGATCGACGTGCGCGAAGCGCGCCAGGTCGTCGAGGCCGTCGACCAGCCGCGCCACCAGGTCGGCCTGGGCGCGAGCCCACCCTTCGGTGCGCTCGCGCGTGACCCGCTTCTTGAAGTTGTCGAATTCGGCCGCCAGCCGGAGGTACTTGTCCTTGGCGTCGGCGAGCTCGGCCTCCAGACGCTGCACGCCTTCCGCCGCGGGCTCCACGGGGAGCGCGGCGGGGGGGATTTCGGCCGGGGGGGCGGGGGGCGCGCCGGCCGGGTGCTCGTGGTGGCGGTGTTTCTTCTCGGTCATCGTGGCTCGGTGAAGGTAATACGGGCACCAAGGAACGCGAGAACGTCGTCCAACACCCGCGCGCGCTGCGGGTCGTTCAAGACCTCGTGGTACATCTCGGCATACCACCGCACCTCCACCGGCGTCTTGAGCGCGCCCGCGAACCCGCGCGCCAGATGGGCATCGGTGAGGTGGTCTTCGCCTGCGAGCAGAAACAGGAGCGGCGCTTCGATGCGCCCGGCGTCGGCCGGCACGGCGCGCTGCGCCCATTGGATCTCGCGCCACGCGCTCGCGGTCATGCGCTGATGTACGAGCGGGTCGTGCGCATAGGTTTCGTTGACCGCGGGATCGCGGCTCACGTGGTCCGTCGCCACGCCGGTGGGCAGTGCCAGCGTCGGCCATAGGTCGGCGAGCAATCGCCCGGCGGCGAGCTTCCAGCCCGGCGGCTCGAACGCCAGCCCCAGGAACGGACTGGAGATCACGGCCGCCGCGATCGGCTCGAGCGGCTGCGTCTCGAGGTAGCGCAGCACGACGAGGCCGCCGAACGAATGCCCCAGCAGGACCTGCGGGCCCGGCGTGCGGTGCCGCACGGCGCGGCGGAACGCCTGCAGATCGCCGAGCAGCTGGCTGAAGCGCGACAGGTGACCGCGCCGGCCGCCCGAGCGGCCGTGGCCGCGCTGATCCAGCACGAAGGTCGCATAGCCCGCGTCGCGCAACCGCGTGGCGGTCGGCACCCAGCGGCCCGCGTGGTCCGACCAGCCCGTGACGAACAGGATCGCGCCCGTGGGCGAGGGCGGCTCGTAGGCGTCGTAGACCAGCGCGGTGCCGTCGGGTGCAGTGAGTTGCGGCATCAGCGGCTCTCGAGCTGGCGGCGCAGCAAGTCGAGCACGGCCTGCGCGCTGCGGCGGCGGATTTCATCGCGATCGCCCGGAAACACGCGCCGCAACGCGCGCATGTCGCCGTCGACGCTGGCGGCGAGCCACACGGTCCCCACCGGCTTCTCGGGCGTGCCGCCCGACGGCCCAGCGATGCCCGTGACCGCCACGCTCGCGGCGACGTCGAAGCGCCGCCGCGCCCCCACAGCCATCGCCCGCACGACCTCCTCCGACACGGCGCCGTGCGCGGTGAGCAGGTCGGCCGGCACGTCGAGCAGCGCGCGCTTCACCGCGTCGTCGTACGCCACGACACCGCCCGCGAACACGTCGGACGCCCCGGGGACCGCGGTGAGGCGCGCGCCCACGAGCCCGCCGGTGCACGACTCGGCAGCGGCGAGCCGGCGGTTCGACGCGCGCAGCTGCTGCAATACAACGGCCGCGAGGTCTGCGCCGTCCAGGCCGTAGACGTGCTCGCCGGCGCGCTCGCGCACCAGCCGTTCGCCGGCGTCGAGGCGGACGCCGGCGTCCGCGGGCGGCAGCGACCAGGCGGTGAGTCGCAGATCGACGCCGTCTTCTCCCGGCAGATAGGCGAACGTCAGCGGCGCGATCTCGTCCTCGATGTCGCCCATGCGCTCGGCCAGCGCCGATT
>DATLWA010000047.1:0-5072 GCA_035576905.1 Gemmatimonadales bacterium | reverse complement strand
CCGTTCCGCGAGCGGCCGTCCCGACCCACGCCGGTACCGCCGCCGGGATACGCCAAGCCCGCGGAGCCGCCGCGCCGGCCTACGGCACAGCCCCCCGCGCCGTCCGATGTGAGTGAGATGGAGATTCCCACCTTCATCCGGCGGCAGATGGACTGATGGCCTGGCGCCGCTCGCATTACCTCGCCGCGACGCTGCTCGCCGCGGCCGCGCTCACCGTCGCCGGACGGGTCGCGTGGTCGGGACGCCGCCCGCTCACGGCGGCGCCGATCCAGGTAGCGAGCGCCTACGAAGAATTCGCCGATACCCTGGGCCCGCGCGAAACGCTGTCCGACGTGCTGCGGCGCGGCGGCATCGTGGGGCGCGAGTACACCGGATTCCTGAGCGCGGCGCAGGGCCTGCAGGTGCGCCGGCTGCGGCCCGGCCTCGTCTTTCACTTCCGGCGGGTGCGCGGCGATTCGATCGCCGATCGCGTGATGGTGCGGCCGGGCGCCGACCGCCGCGTGCGGCTGCAGCGCCGCGGCGCCGACTCGGGCTGGGTGGAGCAGGACGAGATGATCGCCTGGACCGTCGACACGCTGCGCGCCGTGGGCGCCATCGCCACGTCGCTGTACGACGCGCTCGACGGCGCCATCGCCGACACCACGCTGCCCGCGGCCGAGCGCGTGGCGCTGGCGTGGGACATCGCCGACGTGTACGACTGGGAAGTCGACTTCACGCGCGACGTGCATCCGGGCGACCGCTTCGAAGTCGTCTACGAACGCCTGGTGTCGCCCGAAGGCGAGCGGCGGGTGCGCGGCGTGCTGGCGACGCGCGTCAATACCGGGAAGACGCCCAATCTCGCCTTCCGCTTCGCGCCCGACTCGCTGCACGTGGGCTTCTACGACGATCAGGGCCGCTCGCTGAAGCGCGCGTTCCTGCGCGCGCCGCTGCAGTTCCGCCGCATCTCGAGCGGCTTCGGCAACCGTTACCATCCCATCCTGCATCGCTTCCGCCATCACGACGGCATCGATTTCGAGGCGGCGTACGGCACGCCGGTGCGCGCCACGGCGGACGGAATGGTCGCCAAGATTTCCTACGAAGCCGACGGCTACGGCAACTACCTCGAGCTGCGCCACGCCAACGGCATCCGCACGCGCTACGGCCACCTCTCGAAGTACGCCGCCGGCCTGCACGTGGGGGAGCGCGTGACGCAAAGCCAGACCATCGGCTACGTGGGATCGACCGGCCTCTCGACCGGGCCCCATCTGCACTACGAATTGATCGTGAACGGCCAGGCCACGAACCCGCGGCGTAAAGACGCGGCGGGGGCGGGGCAACCGGTGCCCGCCGCCCTGCGGGTGGCGTACGACCGCGCGCGCGCGTCGCTGGCCGCGCTGCTCGACCCCGTGCGGACCCTCGCGTCGAACGACACCGCCAAGGTCGATTAGCTTCCTCCACAATCCCGTGGACCTCTATCCCGCCATCGACGTGCAGGGCGGGCGACTGGCGCGCGCCCCCACCGGCACACCCGCCGATCCGGCGGCGCGCGCCCGCGATTTCGCGCGCGCCGGCGCCCGGTGGCTGCACGTCGTCGACCTCGACCGCGCCATGGGGCGCGGCGCCAATACCCGGATCATGACCGCCCTGCTCACCACGCCGGGTGTCAGAGTGCAGCTGGGCGGCGCCCTGACAGATCCTGCCGCCATCTTTGCCGGACTAGCGGCGGGAGCGGCCCGCGTCGTCCTAGGACCCCGCGGGGCGCTCGACCAGGCGCTCGTGGCCGAGCTGCTCGCCCGCCACGGCGCCGACAAGATCGCGGTCGGGATCGACGTACGGGACGGGCGCGTGGCGGATCGCGCGTCGGGCGCGGTGTTCGACGCGACGCCGGCCGAGCTCGCGGCGCGCCTCGCCGCGGCCGGCGTGCGGACGGTCGTCTATGCCGACGCGGCGCGCGACGGTGCGCTCGCCGGTCCCGACGTGGACGGCGCGCGGGCGATCGCGGCGCTCGGGCTCGATGTGATCGTGAGCGGCGGCGTGGCGTCGCTCGACGACCTGCGCCGGGCGCGGCAGGCGGGTCTCGCGGGCGCCGTGGTGGGGCGCGCGCTGTTGGAGAACCGGTTCACGCTGTCTGAGGCGCTGGCATGCGCCGGCTAGGCGTGGGCCTGCTGGCCCTGCGCGCCACGGGCGTGGCGGCGCTGCTCTTACTCCTGTGGAATCCGGGCATTCGCGCGCCCGCCGACGCCGCGCGCCCGCTGGTGCTGCTCGACGCCTCGCTCTCCCTCGCGGGACACGGCGGCCGCTGGAGCGCCGCGCTCGACACCGCGCGCGCGTTGGCGCGCGGCGGCGTGATCTGGCGCTTCGGCGCGCGCGTCGCCGCATTCGATACGGCGCCGCCCACAGACGGCGCCAGCCGGCTCGCGCCGGCGCTCGCGCCCGCCGCCGCACGGGGCGGACCGGTCGTCGTGGTGACCGACGGCGAGGTCGCCGACTTCACCGATCTGCCCGCCGACCTGTCGCGCCTGCCCATGATCGTAGCGCTCTCCCGCCCGCCGTTTGCCGACAACTACGTCGCCGGCGTGGAAGGTACGCGACGCGTGGGGGCGAAAGACACGATCGAGTTGCGGGTCACCGTCGGAAAAGCCGGGAAACGAGAGACGGGCAGGAAAGGTGGAGCGCGAATCGAGATTCGGCTCGCGGGCCGCGCGCTGCTCACGCGTGCGGTGGCGCTCCCCGACAGCGGCACGATCGCGATCGATCTGTCGCTCCCCGCAGCGCGGCTGCCCGCGGGGTGGCAGGCGTTGGAGGTGGCGCTCGCCGGCGCCGCGGACGCCGAGCCGCGCGATGATGCCCGCCTGTTCCTGGTGGACGTCAGCCCCGAGCCCGCCGCCGTGATTCTCGCCGCGCCGCCGGACTGGGAGTCGCGCTTCCTCGCCCGCACCCTGGGCGACGTCGCCCGCGTGCCGGTGAAGGTGTTCGTGCAACCCGAGCGCTCGGGCGGCTGGCGCGACGGCGCGTCGCTCGCGCCGGTGGCGGCGGGTACCGTGGCGCGCGCCGTGGCGGGTGCGCGTCTGGTGGTGCTCGCCGGCGAGCCGGAGCGCTTCCGCGCGCTGCAGCCCGCCGGCAATGTGCTCGCATGGCCGGCGGCGCCCGGCACACCCGGCGACTGGTACGCGGTGCCCGTGCCGGCGTCGCCGCTGGGCGGCGCGCTCGCGGGACTCGCGTGGGATTCGCTGCCGCCCGTGAGCGCCGCCCAGCCCGTGACCCCGGACTCGGGCGCGGTCGTGGCGCTCGCGGCAAGCCTCGGCCGGCGCGGCGCGGCGCGGCCGATCGTGCTGCTGCGCGAGCGGGGCGGCCGCCGTACCGCGACCGTCACGGCGAGCGGGCTGTGGCGCTGGGCGTTCCGCGGCGGCGCGAGCGCGGAAGCGTATCGGGCGCTCGTCGCGGGGCTCGCGGACTGGTTGATCGGCGAGCGCGGAGCGGGGAGCAGGGAGCGGGCGGTGCCCGTCACCCTCGAAGTCGCCAACGGCCTGCCGCTGCGCTGGCGCTGGAGCGCGGCCGGGGAGCCGCGGGACTTGGCCGTGCGCCTCGAGAACGGGGCCGCGGTCCGCAACGACACGCTGCGCTTCGATGCGACGGGCCGCGCGGAGCTGCGGCTCCCGCCCGGTGTGTACCGTTACGCGCTGGCGGACGGGCCCGAGCGCGGGCTCGTGGCGGTGGAGACATACAGCGACGAATGGCGTCCCGCGGCGGTCGCGGTGCGAGCGCAGCCAGGCGTCGCCGCCGCGCGCGGCGGCCGCGTGGGCCTGCGCGATCGCTGGTGGCTGTTCGCGCTGGCGATGCTCGCCTTCACGGCTGAATGGGCGTGGCGCCGGCGCCAGGGACTGCCCTGATGGCGCTCGAGTACACGACACCCATTCAATTCCTGAAGGGCGTGGGTCCCAAACGCGCCGAAGCCCTGCAGCGGCTCGGCGTGCGCACGGTGGGCGACCTGTTATACCACGTGCCGCACCGTTATCTCGACGCCACGACCGTCACGCCGCTGGCGCACGCGCGCGTCGGCGCCGAAGTCACCTGCGTCGGACGGGTCGAAAGCACGGGCGTGTTGCCCACGCGGCGCGGCCTGCGCGTCTTCCACGCCGTCCTCAAGGACGACAGCGGCCGGCTCGAGTGCGCCTGGCCGGGGCAGCCGTTTCTCGAGCGCCAGATCAAAGTCGGGCAGCTGCTGCTCGTGACCGGACCCGTGCGCTATTATCACGGCCGCCAGCTCGCGCCGCGCGAGTTCATCGTGCTGGCGGGCGAGGGCGAGGATGCGACTGAGCGCGGATTGGTCCTGCCCATCTATCCCGCCACCGAAGGCCTCACACACCGCCAGATCCGCGCGTTGATCCAGCAACACCTGAAAGAGCTGCTGGGTGTGGTCGAGGATCCGCATCCGCCGGCGCTGCGGACCGCGCTGCAGCTGGCGCCGCTGCGCGAAGCGCTCTCTTTGGTGCACCAACCGGGGTCGCCGGAGGACGCGGAGCGCGGCCGCCGCCGACTCGCCTTCGACGAGCTGTTCGACCAGCAGCTGGTGCAGGCGCGAGCCCGGCAGCTGGCCAAGCGCGCGCGCCGCGGCATTCGCTTCGAGCTGAAGCGCATGCTCACTACGCGGCTGAAGGATAATTTGCCGTTCGAGCTGACCGCGGATCAACGCCACGCGGTGCGCGAGATCACCGAGGACATGACCGCGCCGCTGCGGATGCATCGCCTGCTGATGGGCGACGTGGGCACGGGCAAGACGGTGGTGGCGCTGTTCGCGATGCTGCTGGCGGTGGAGAACGATTTCCAGGCCGCGATCATGGCGCCCACCGAGCTGCTCGCCGAGCAACACGCCGCCACGCTGACCCGGCTGCTGGAGCCGCTCGCCATCCGGCCGGAGCTGCTGCTCGGCCGCTTCAGCGCGGCCGAGAAGACGGCGGCGAAGGAGCACATCGCGAGCGGCAGCGCGCGCCTGGTGGTGGGCACGCACGCGCTGATCCAGGAGTCGGTGGTGTTCCGGCGCCTGGGTCTCGCGGTGGTGGACGAGCAACATCGCTTCGGCGTGGAGCAGCGCG
>DATLWA010000046.1:0-14828 GCA_035576905.1 Gemmatimonadales bacterium | reverse complement strand
GTGGCGATCGAGCAGAAGAACCCCACCACGTCGAGCCGCTCGACGGTCGGGACGGCGACCGAGATCTACGACTATTTGCGCCTACTGTGGGCCCGTTGCGGTACGACGTTTTGCCGCAACTGCGGGGCGATCGTCCAGAGCGACACCGTCCAGGGCGTGGTGGACACGGTCATCGCGGAATTCGGCTCCGACGTGGTGATCGGCTTCCCCCTCCCCGCCTCCGCCCACCGCCCCGAAGTGGACGCGGCGGCGCAGCTGCGGGCCGCAGGGTTCGTGCGCGCGGAGGTCGACGGCGCGGCGCTGCGGCTCGACGAGCCGGGCGCCGCAGCGCGTGTCCGCGATGGATCGGACATCGTGGTCCTGGTGGATCGCCTCACCGCCACCGACGGAGCGCGCGGGCGCCTGGCGGACGCGGTGGCCACGGCTTTCAACGAGGGCGAGGGCGTGGCGGTCGCCTCGAGCAACGGCTCGCGGCGGCGCTTCTCCGAACACCCCACCTGCTCCAACTGCGGCACCCCGGCCCCGGCGCCCACGCCGGCGCTCTTTTCCTTTAATAATCCCCGCGGCGCCTGCCCCGGGTGCAACGGCTTCGGCGCCGTGCTGGAGTACGACGAATCGCTGATCGTGCCGGACCGCCGCCGCTCGCTCGCCGACGGCGCGCTCGACCCGTGGACCAAGCCGCGCTACGAGGGGCGCCGCCGGCTGCTGCGCGAGACCGCCCGCTCGAAGGGGATCGCCGTGGACGCGCCGTGGCGGGACCTCACCGCGAAACAGCGCGATTTCCTGCTGCACGGCGTCGCCGGGCGCTACATCGGCATGTTTCCCTTCCTCGAGCGCCTGGAAGAAAAGCGCTACAAGCAATACATCCGGGTGTTCCTGCGGCAGTATCAGCTCGCCAAGCGCTGCCCGGCGTGCGGCGGTGCGCGCCTCAAACCCGAAGCGCTGGCCGTGAAAGTGGCGGGCGAGACGATCGCCGCCGCCGCCGCCCGGACCGCGACCGACCTGGCGGCCTGGCTCACGGCACTGGAGCTGCCGCCGTTCGAGCGACAGGTCGCCGAGCACATCCTGCGCGAGCTCGCGGCGCGCGTCGGGTTCGTGAACGACGTGGGACTGGGCTATCTCACCCTCGACCGCCTGACGCGCACGCTCTCCGGCGGCGAAGCGCAGCGCATCGCCCTCTCCAACGCGCTCGGGTCCCGTCTGGTCGACACGCTGTACGTGCTGGACGAGCCGTCCATCGGGCTACATCCGCACGACATCGACCGGCTGCTTGGTTTGTTGCGCCGCCTCGCGACGGCGGGCAATACCGTCGTCGTGGTGGAACACGACCCCGCGGCGATGGCCGTCGCCGACTGGATGATCGAGCTCGGCCCGGGCAGCGGCGAAGCCGGCGGGCAGCTCGTCTATCAGGGACCGGCCGCCGGCGTACGCGCCGCCAATACGCTCACGGGTCAATACCTGTCCGGAGAGAAGCGCATCGGCGTGCCGTCCGCCCGCCGCCCGCCGGGCGGCTGGCTCAAGCTTCGCGGCGCGCGGCTGCACAACCTGCAGGGCGTGGACGTGGATCTGCCGCTTCGCGTCCTGACCGTCGTCACGGGGGTGTCGGGCTCGGGCAAGTCGACGCTGGTGCATGACGTGCTGTACCGCCAGCTCGAGTCCAAGTTGAAAGGCGGCCACAGCGCCAAGGAGCACCTCGGCGAGGCCGTGGGCGACGTGGCGGAGCTGCGCGGATGGGAGCGGCTGGGCGACGTCGTGCTGATCGACCAGCAACCCATCGGCCGCACGCCGCGCTCCAATCCCATCACCTACGTCAAAGCGTTCGACGAGCTGCGCGAGCTGTTCGCCGCCGAGCCGCTGGCGCGCGCGCGCGGCTGGTCGCCCAGCACGTTTTCGTTCAACGTGCCGGGCGGGCGCTGCGAGACGTGCGAGGGCGCGGGCTACGTCCTGGTCGAGATGGTGTTCCTGGCCAATGTGTTCGTGCCCTGCGAGATCTGCGGCGGCACGCGTTTCAAGCGCGAGGTCCTGGACGTGAAGGTCCAGGGCGCGTCGATTCACGACGTGCTCAACTGGACCGTCGACCAGGCGCTGCAGCGCTTCCACCGCCAGCCGCGGCTGGCGCGCGCGTTGTGGCACCTGCAGCAGGTGGGTCTCGGCTATCTGCGGCTGGGCCAGCCCGCCACCACGCTGTCGGGCGGCGAGGCGCAGCGCCTGAAGATCGCGCGCGAGCTGGCGCAGGCGAGCGGCTCGCGCCACGGCGCGCACAAACTGTACATCCTGGATGAGCCCACCACCGGCCTGCACCTCGACGATGTACGCACGCTGTGCCGCGTCCTCGACCGGCTGGTGGACGCCGGGCACACGGTGCTCATCATCGAGCATCACCTCGACGTGATCAAGCGCGCCGACTGGATCGTGGATCTGGGGCCGGGCGCGGGGGCGGAGGGCGGGCGCGTCGTCGCGGCGGGCACGCCGGAAGATCTGGCGCGCGCCCCCGCGTCGGTCACCGGCCGCTACCTCCAGGACCTCGCGTGACCCGGCGCCGCGCCGACGCGCTGCTCGTGGCCGCCACGTTGTTATGGGGCTCGAGCTTCGTGGTGGTGAAGGGCGCGCTCGCGCACAGCAGCCCGCTCGCGTTCCTGGCGCTGCGCTTCGGCATCGCGGCGCTGCTGCTGGCGCCCTTCGTGCGGTGGCGGCCGCTCCCCGACGCTCGCGAGCTCGCCGCCGGCGTGTTGCTCGGGGCGCTGCTCGCCACGGGATTCGCGGCCAACACGGTCGGGCTCGTCTACACGACGCCGTCGCGCTCGGCGTTCATCGTCGCCAGCTCATCGGTGCTGGCGCCGCTGGTCGCGTTCCTGGTCGTGCGCGAACGCCCGCGCTGGACCGCCCTGGCGGCGCTCGCCGGCGCCACCGTCGGGATGTACTTCCTCACCGATCCCAGCGCCGGCGGCCTGAACCGCGGCGATCTCTGGACGCTGGTGACGGCCGTCGCGTTCGGCGGGCAAATCGTCGCCGTCGGCGAGCTGGGCCGCCGCTTCGACGTGGGCCGCCTGGTGTGGATGCAGACGGCCATCACGGCCGCCGTCGCGGGAATCCTCGCGGGCGTCGCCGAGCAGGTCAGGGTCGAGTGGGTACCGGCATTCGTCGGCGCGGTCGGCTACTGCGCCGTGTTCGCCACCGCCGTCGCCCTGCTGTGGCAGATGCGCGCGCAGCGGGAGATGTCGTCCACGCGCGCGGCGCTGCTGTTCTGCTGCGAGCCCGTGTTCGCCGCGGCTGCGTCGTGGCTGGTCTGGGGCGAGCGGCTGTCGGGCGCGCAGTGGCTGGGCGGCGCCTTGATTCTCGGCGCCATGATCCTCGCGGACCTGCCGCAGCGGATCAAGGCGCCGTCTTGCTGAGCGGGTCGCGAGGGTGGAACATATGAGCATGCGCGCCGCCCCGAAGCCCGACGCCCCGCCGGCGCCGCTGCCGCCCCAGCTCGAGCACTGGTGGAGCATCCTGTTCGAGCACGTGCCCGAGTACATCTACGTGCTCGACCCGGACGGCCGCCTCCTGTACTTCAACCGGACGCTGCCCACCGAAACCCCCGAGCGCGTGCTCGGGACGTCGTTGTACGACTGGCTGCCCGCGCCCGTCGCCGCGGCGATGCGACAGGCCGTGGCCGAGGTCGTCCGCACGCGCCAGCCCGGGCTCGTCGAGCAGCCGACGTCGGCGCACCTCGCCGGGCGCTGGTTCGCCCGGCGCATCGCGCCGGTGATCGAGGACGATGTCGTGGTGGCGCTGATCGTCATCGCCACCGACGTGACCGACAAGCGTCATGCGGAAGACGCGCTGCGCGAAGCCCGCGATGAGATGGAAGCGCGCGTGCGGCGCCGCACCGCCGAGCTGGAGCGCGTGGTCACCGAGCTGCGCCGCAGCGAGCTGCGCCTCTCGGAAGCGCAGCAGCTCGCGCACACCGGCAGCTGGGAGTGGGACCCCAACAGCGACGAGCAGGTCTGGTCCGACGAGCTGTATCGCATCTACGGACTCGTGCCGGGGGCTGCGATCCCCAGCCTCCCGCTCTTCCTCAGTATCGTCCACCCCGACGATCGCGGGCGCGCGGAGGAGGCCGTGGTCGTGCTGCGGCGGGACGGCGGACCCGTCGATCTCGAGCTCCGTGTCGTGCGCCCCGACGGCACGCAGCGGTTGATCCACTCGCGCGGGGCCGCCGTGCGGCTGCGCAGCGACGCCAAGCCGCGGGTGTACGGCGTCGTGCAGGATGTCACCGAGAGTCGCCAGGCCGATCAGGCGCTGCGCCGGGAGAAGGCGTTCGTGGAGGTCCTGGAGGCGGTCGCCGTGGCGGCCAACCAGGCCCGCGTGGTCGACGACGCCCTGCGCGCCAGCCTGGAGCAGGTCTGCGCGCTGACCGGCTGGCCGGTCGGGCACGCGCTGCTGATGCAGCGCGACGGCCGTCTCTTGTCGAGCGGCGTCTGGGAGCTCCACGATCCGGAGCGGTTCGCGGAGCTGCGCCGCGTGTCCGACACCCTGAGCCTCAGCGACACGGCGGGAGCGCCCGCCCTGGTCCTCGAGCGCGCCACCCCCGTGTGGCTCCGTGAGCTGGCCCTCAACATCGACTTTCGCCGCGCCGCCGCGGCCAAGGATGCCGGCCTGCGCGCGGCGGTCGCCTTCCCCGTGTGGGTCGGACGCGAGATCGCCGCGGTGCTCGAGTTCTTCACGAGCGAAGACACGGTGCCCGACCCCGCCCTGCTGCAGGTGATGGCGCACCTCGGCACGCAGCTGGGGCGCGTGATCGAAAGGCGGCGCGCCGAGGAGCGGCTGGCCAGCTCCGAGTCGCAGCTGCGCGAGCTGGCGTCGCGCCTCGTCTCGGTGCGCGAGGAAGAGCGCAAGCACATGGCGCGCGAGCTGCACGACGAGCTGGGCCAGTCGCTCACCGCGCTGAAGATCGATCTGCGCACGCTGCAGCGGCGCCTGCCCAACCCCGTGGACCTGCCGGCGCGGCTCGACGCGATGCTCGGCCTGGTCGACGGCACGATCGCGGCCACGCAGCGTCTCGCGACCGAGCTGCGGCCGGGCATTCTCGACGACTTGGGGCTCGTCCCGGCGATCCAGTGGCAGGTGGAGGAGTTCGGCCGGCGCACCGGCGTCCCGGCCACGCTGCGCATCGATGGCGAACCCGTGCCGCTGGACGACCGCATCGCGACCGCGGCGTTCCGCGTGCTGCAGGAGTCGCTCACCAACATCGCCCGCCATGCGTGCGCTACTGCCGTGACGGTCACGTTGCAGCTCGACGCCGCGGAGCTGGCGCTCGCGGTGCACGACGACGGCATCGGAATCGAGCCCACGCGCCGCGACGATCCGCACGCGCTCGGGTTGCTCGGCATGCGCGAGCGCGCCATGCGCTGGGGCGGCCAGTTCACCATCGAGCCGCGCGACGGCGGCGGCACCACCGTCCGCCTCCGCGTGCCCCTGACGCAGGCGCCCGCGTGATTCGGATCGTCATCGCCGACGATCACCCGATCGTGCGCGCGGGCTTCCGCCAGCTGGTGGCCGAAGACCCGCAGCTGCGCGTCGTCGCCGAAGCGGGCGACACCGCCGAGCTGTTGACCGTGCTCGCCGCCCACGAAGCCGACGTCGTGCTGCTCGACATCAGCATGCCGGGCATTGCCTTCCTCGACTTGGTCCAGCGCATCCGCGCGACCCGGCCGCGCGCCCGCATCCTCGTCGTGAGCATGCATCCCGAGGACCAGGTCGCCGTCCGGGCCATCGAGGCGGGGGCGGACGGCTACGTGATGAAGACGCAATCGGCCGACGAGCTCGTCGGCGCGATTCGCAAGGTGCACGCCGGCGGCAAGCACGTCGGACCGGCGCTGGCCGAGCGGCTCGCCGCGGAGCTCGCCGCCCGCCGCGACGGCCGGGCGCGCCGGGACCTCTCCGCCCGGGAGCGCGAGATTCTGATGTTGCTCGGGAGCGGTAAGAGTCTCAAGGAAATCGGCGCCCGCCTCACGCTGAGCCCCAAGACCGTGAGCACCTACCGCAGCCGCATCCTCACCAAGCTGGCGCTCAAGACCAACGCCGACCTCGTCCGGTACGTGATCGAGCAGGGCCTGACCGCCTAAGTCCTGGCGTCAGGAAAATCCCACACGATGGTCAGGCCCGGGCTTATGGCCGGGCGCGCCCTCTGGCGCCACCCTAAGGCACAGGAGGGTGTCGCCGTGCTCACGGTTTTACTGGTGGATGATTCGCCGCTGCTGCTGTCGCGCGTCGCCGAAGCGCTGGCGGACGTGCCCGACGTGTGCGTGGTGGGGGAGGCGACGACCCTGGCGCAATCGCTCCAGCTCATCGCGGCGCTGCATCCCGACGTGGTCGTCGCGGATCTCCACCTGCCCGACGGCGACGGCCGTCAGGTGCTGGCCGCCGCGAAGCGTGAGCTCCCCACGAGCCACGTGCTCATCCTCACCAATTACACCTATCCGCCGTTGCGCCAGAGCTGTCTCGCGCTCGGCGCCGACGCGTTCGTCGACAAGTCGAGCGAGTTCGAGCAGGTCTCGGCCATCGTCGGCGGCTGGAGTCACGCCGCGTGAGCCGCCTGCACGTCCTCCATCTGGAAGACAGCGAGCCGGACGGCGAGCTGATCGCGCGGCGGCTGACCACCGAGGGCGTCGCGGCGCAGATCGTGCGCGTCGCCACGCTGCCGGCGTTCCGCAATGCGTTGGCCGCCGGGGGGTTCGATCTCATCATCTCGGACTATTCGCTGCCGGGCGCGGACGGCCTGCAGGCGCTGGCCGTGGCCATCGAGCTGGCGCCGCACATCCCGTTCCTCATGGTGACCGGGACCATCGGCGAAGAGAAAGCCGCGGCCGCGCTCAAAGCCGGCGCCACTGACTTCATTCTGAAAGATCGACTGGAGCGTCTGGCGCCGGCGGCGCGGCGAGCGCTGGCGGAGGTGGCCGAACGCCGCCAACGCCAGCTGGCCGAGGAAGCCCTGCGCCAGAACGAGGCCCAGCTGCGCGCCGTGTTCGACGGCGCCCCGATCGGCATGACCATTCTGACGGCCGATCTGGGGTTCGTGCGGGTCAATGCCGCGCTGTGCCGGCTGCTCGGCTACACCGTCCTCGAGCTGCACGAGCGTACGCTCGCGGCGGTGGCGCATGCAGAGGATCGCAAGGATCTCGCGCAACGTCTCGCGCGTCTCTTTCAAGACGGCGTGCCGGTGGCCGCCGAGTACCGGCTGCGGACCAAGGCTGACGAGATCGTCATGGTCAAGATCACGACCGCGTTGCTGAGCGCGGAGCCGGACCCGCAGGCGGTCGCGATGATCGAAGACGTGTCGGAGCAGAAGCGCCTCGGCGCCCAGCTGCGCCAGGCGCAGAAGATGGAAGCCGTGGGCCAGCTGACCAGCGGCATCGCCCACGACTTCAACAACCTGCTTACCGTCATCCTCGGCTGCGCCGAGCTACTCAGGGACACGGTATCGCCGGAAGGGCGGGAAGACCTCGACGCCGTCGGCGTGGCGGCCGAGCGGGGCCGCGAGATGATCAAGAAGCTGATGGGATTCAGCCGCCACATGGCGCTGGAGCTCAAGCCGCTCGACCTCGGCACGTTGCTCACCGACATGGCCAAGACGCTCACGCGCGTGCTCCCGGCTTCCATCCGGGTGCAGTTCGCACCCGCGACCGGCTCGCAGGTCGTCATCGCCGACGCCGGCGCCGTCGAGCAGATCCTCTTCAACCTGGCGACCAATGCGCGCGACGCCATGCCGGATGGCGGCACGCTCTCGATCGTGACGCGCTACCCCCCGGCCACCCGCGGCTCCTACCTCAGCGTCGCGGTGACCGACACCGGTCACGGCATGGATCGTCCCACCCTCGAGCGCGCCTTCGAGCCGTTCTTCACGACCAAGCCCGCCGGCCGCGGCACGGGGCTCGGCATGGCGATGATCAAGAGTCTGATGGACCAGCAGCACGGCAGCGTCACGGTCGACAGCGCCCCGGGACGCGGCACGACCGTGGAGTTCTTCCTGCCGCTGGCCCCAGCCGGCGCCATCCGCTCCCCCAGCGGCGAATGGCGCGCGCCCGCGGCGGCGGCGGCGTCCGGGACCATCCTCATCGCCGAGGACGAGGAGCCGTTGCGTCGCGTGGCCAAGCGCGTCCTGGAGCGCGAGGGCTACACGGTGCTCGTCGCCACCAACGGCAAGGAGGCCCTGGACTTGATCCGCGCCCGTCCCGTGGACCTCGTGATCTCGGATCTGATGATGCCGCAAATGACGGGACTCGAGTTCTACCACGCGCTGCGGGGCGACCGCATCAACGTCAAGTTCCTCTTCACGAGCGGCCACGCGCCCGACGACCTGCGGTCCAGCCCGGAGTTCGGCACCATCCTCCACATGATGCCCAAGCCCTGGGACGTCCCTCACCTCCTTGCCAAGGTGCGCGAGCTACTCGGGGTGTGATATATTTCGCCCCCGCTTTCCCGAGTAGCTCAGTTGGTAGAGCAGCCGGCTGTTAACCGGCGGGTCGCAGGTTCGAGTCCTGCCTCGGGAGTTCTCTGGTACTCTGCGCTCGCCCGCCTGCCTCGGGAGTTTGGTGCGCCGTGCTGACCAGCCGCTGGTGAAGTAACTTCCCCCCACATGCCCAAGAAGCAGCCGAGCCGCCGCCGTACCCCACGAGCCCCCGCCCCGTCGCCGCGCGGGGCGCCGGACCTCGAGCAGACGATGTCGCTGCTCGCGGCGACGCTCGATTCCACGGCGGACGGCATTCTCGTGGTGAACAGGGACGGCCGCGTGACGACGTGCAACCGTACGTTCGCCGAGCTGTGGCGCATCCCGCCCGCCCTCCTCGCCACCGGCGACGATGACCGCCTGATCGATTACGTCGCCGACCAGGTCGCCGACCCCGACGCCTTCCGCAAGAAGATCCGCGACGTGTACGCGCACCCCGACGCCGTGACCAAGGATGAGGTCGCGTTCAAGGACGGGCGCGTGTTCGAGCGCTACTCCATGCCGCAGCGTCTGGACGGGCACATCGTGGGGCGCGTCTGGAGCTTCCGCGACGTCACCGACCGGCGCCGGGCCGAAGCGCGCCTCGCCGACAGCGAAAGCCGGCTGCGGGCCATCATTTACTCCGAGCCGGAGTGCGTGAAGCTGATGGCGGCGGACGGCACGCTGCTCGAGATGAACCCTGCCGGTCTCGCCATGCTCGAAGCGGACCGCGCCGACCAGATCGTGGGACACAACGCGATTCCGATCGTCGTCCCGGGCGACCGCGACGCCTTCTCCGACCTGCTGGCCCGCGTGTTTCGCGGGGAATCCGGCATGCTGGAGTTCAGCGTGGTCGGCCTGAAGGGCACGTCCCGGCGCCTGGAAATGCGGGCCGTGCCGCTGCGCGACCCCGCCGGCGCCGTCACCGCCATGCTCGCCGTGACGCGCGACGTCACCGAGCGCCGGCGCTCGGCCGAGGTCCTGCGGCAGAGCGAAGAGCGATTCCGGGCCCTCGTGGAAAACAGCTCCGATTCGATCGCCCTGGTGTCCCGCGACGGACGCATTCTCTTCACCACCGGCGCGGGGCCGCGGTCACTCGGCGAGGCCCCCGACACGGCGGTGGGACGCCACATGTTCGAGCGCGTCCACGCCGAGGACATCCCGCTCTTGCAGAGCACGTTCACCGAGCTGGTGCGCCAACCGGGCGCCGTCCGGACCGTGGAATGCCGGGCGCGCAGCGTCGATGGGTCGTGGCGCTGGCTCGAAGCGGTGGCGGTCAACCGCCTCGACGATCCCGGCGTAGGCGCCGTCGTCGTGAACTACCGCGACATCACGCATCGCAAAGAGGCGGAACAACGGCTGCGCACCTCCGAAGCCGAGCTGCGCGCGCTGTTCGCCGCGATGACCGACGTCATTTTCGTGCTCGACACGCAGGGCCGCTACATCAAGATCGGGCCGTCGTCGCCCGAGCTGCTCTATCGCCCGGCGCCCGAGCTGCTGGGCCGCACCCTGCACGACGTGTTCCCCAAGGAACGGGCCGACGCGTTCCTGAGCGAAGTGCGCGCCGCGCTGGCCGAGCGGCGGACGCGGCGGGTCGAGTACAGCTTGCCGATCGGCGACGACGAAGTCTGGTTCGGCGCCGCGATCACGCCTATGCTCGCCGACCAGGTGGTGTGGGTGGCGCGCGACATCACGGAGCGCAAGCGCGCCGAGCGTCTGCAGGCGGCGACCTACCGTATCTCGGAGGCGGCGAATGCCGCGTCCAATCTGCGCGAGCTCCTGGGCCAGATCCACGACATCGTGGGCGAGCTCATGCCGGCGAAGAACTTTTACGTCGCGCTGGTCGACGAAGAGACGGCGACCATCAGCTTCCCCTACTTCGTGGACGAGCAGGATCCGGATTTCCCGCCCAAGCCGCTCGGCAAGGGACTCACCGAGTACGTGTATCGCACCGGCGAGCCGCTGCTCGCGACGCCCGACGTGTACAACGCGCTGGTGCGACGCGGCGAGGTCGAGCTGATCGGCGCGCCGTCCATCGACTGGGTGGGCGTGCCGCTCAAGTCCGGCGACAAGACGATCGGCGTGGTCGTGGCGCAGAGCTACACGGAAGGCGTGCGCTACGGCGAAACCGAGCGCAACATGCTGCAGTTCGTTTCCAGTCAGATCGCGCGCGCCATCGAGCGGCGCCGCGCGGCCGAGCAGTTGGAGCAGAGCGAAGTGAAGTACCGCCAGCTCTTCGAAGCCAATCCCGAAGCGGTCTGGGTGTACGACGGCGAGACCCTCAAGTTCCTGGCCGTGAACGCCGCCGCCGTCGCGCGCTACGGCTATGCCCAGGATGAGTTCGCGGGCCTGACCCTCCGCGACATCCGCGCGCCGGACGAAATCGCACAGCTCGAGCGGGAGGTGGCGCGCAGCCTCCAAGAACCGCATCACATCGGCGGCGTTCGCCACCGCACGAGCGACGGCCGCCTGCTCGACGTCGAGCTACAGGTGCACCCCATCGAGTTCGGCGGGCGGCGCGCCGTCCTGGTGCTGGCGCGCGACGTCACCGAGCGGCACCGGTTGGAGGACCAGCTCCGCCAGGCGCAGAAGATGGAGGCGGTGGGGCAGCTCGCCGGCGGCATCGCGCACGACTTCAACAACATCCTCACGGCGATTCTCGGCACCACCCAGCTGCTGATGCGGGAGGTGGCCGTCGAACACCCCATGCGCGACGACCTCGAGGAGATTCGCAAAGCGGCCACGCGCGCCGCCGACCTCACGCGGCAGCTGCTCGCCTACAGCCGTCGCCAGGTGCTCGCGCCCAAGCTGCTCGAGCTCAACGCGGTCATCGCGAACCTGCAGCCCATGCTGCGGCGGTTGATTGGCGAGGACATTCAGCTGGCCACCACGCTCGCCCCCGATCTCGCCACCGTGCGTGCCGACCCCAGCCAGCTCGAGCAGGTGATCCTCAACCTCGCCGTGAACGCGCGCGACGCCATGCCCAACGGCGGCCGCCTCACCATCGAGACCGGCAACGTCGTCCTGGACGAGGCCTACGCCCGCGAGCATCCGTCCGTGGTGCCGGGCACATATGTCCTCCTCGGCGTCACCGACACCGGCGTGGGAATGGACCCCGACACTAAAGCACACCTGTTCGAACCGTTTTTCACGACCAAGCCGCCCGGCCAGGGCACGGGCCTGGGTCTCGCCACGGTGTACGGCGTCGTGAAGCAGAGCGGCGGCTACGTGTGGGTGTACAGCGAGCTCGGCCGCGGCAGCTCGTTCAAGGTGTACCTGCCGCAAGTGGAAGGACGGGTGGAACCGGGCGCCATACCGGTCCCGGCCCCGCAGCCACGCCCCACGGGTGAGACCGTGTTGCTCGTGGAGGACGAGCCGGCCGTGCGTCTGTTCGCTCGTAAGACGCTCGAGCTCGCAGGCTACCAGGTGCTCGTCGCTCCCGACGGCATCGAGGCGCTACAGGTCGCCGAACAGCATCCGGGGCCCATACAGTTGTTGCTCACCGACGTGGTCATGCCCGGGATGAGCGGGCGGATGCTCGCGGAGCGGCTTTGTCAGGCCCGCCCCGCCCTGAGAGTCCTTTATACCTCGGGCTACACGGACGACGCCATCGTGCGCCACGGCGTGCTCGACGCCAGCGCCGCCTTCCTGCAGAAGCCGTTCAGCCCGGAAACCCTGGAGCGGAAGATCCGCGACGTGCTCGACCATTAGAGGCGCAGGCGCCACACCTTGCCTCTACGCCGTAGCCATTTACCTTAAACTGACGCCGGAAGGATGGACTCATCGCGTCGTGCTCTGCACTCGGAGCGGCGCACGGTACCGACGGCCGCGTCGCCTGAGCGATCAATCTGCAGTCCCTTTGAACTGCGGACTGAACCGAGTGTGGTCCCGCACCTCCTTTTCCTCGCCGCCAGACGGATTCTCACAGGGTCCCAAAGTTCAGGTTTTCCCCGATGGAAACTTCCTTATCGGGGACCAACTTGTGTGTCTAGACCATGACCGCAATCCTGAACGTACTGCTCGCCGAGGATCCGACTCGGGCGCCGTTGCGTCCGTTGTTGCGCGAGATCCCGACGCTCGCGCTCGTCGCCGAGACGACTGACGGCCGCGTCGCGCTGCCGCTGATCGCCGCGCACCAGCCGGACGTCGCCCTTGTAGATACGGCACTTCCGGGCGTCAACGGTTTCGACGTGGTGGAACGCGCCCGGCGCGAGCACCCGCGCACACGCGTGCTGATCGTCTCGACCGAACCCGAGCCCGCTCACGTTGCTCAGGCCCTGCGCGTGGGAGCGTCCGGGTACTTGCTCAAGACGGCGACCGATCGCGCTGAAGTGGAGGTGGCGGTCCGGGCCGTGGCGAAGGGGCATGCTTACTTGAGCCCCGCCGTTACCAAACCGGTCGTGGAAGTCTTTGTCCGCGCCCTCACCGGTGATGCGCTCCAGGGACCGTTTCCGCAACTTTCGCCGCGGCAGCACGAGATCCTGCAGTTGATCGCCCGCGGCAACTCGACTCGCGAGATCGCTCAGCACCTGGGGTTGAGCGTGAAGACCGTGGAGACCCATCGCGCCCAGCTGATGCGCCGCCTGGATATCCGGGAGGTGGCCGGACTGGTCCGCTATGCCATCCGGGCAGGGATCATCACGGCGGCCAAATAACGAGGCGTGCCAGCCCATTTCGGCCGGAATATTGCGAGTGTGCGCTCGCTTTCGCGTATAACATGTTATTAAATAAAGCGTTAAATGTACGCAAGACCCTCCAGGATATCGTAACTGGCTATTCTGTAGTGACTTGAAGCGTTGCTGTCCCGCCATATGGGCCTTCCCGGGTATCTTTCCGCATGTCGTTGAGTCCGATCTACGGGCACGACGCGGTTCGTAACCGGCTGGCAGGCGCTGTCGCCTCCGGCCGGTTACCGCAAGTGCTGCTCTTTGAGGGGCCCCGGGGTGTCGGCAAGCAGCGTCTGGCGCTGTGGCTCGCGCAGTTGTTGTTGTGCGAGCGCCGCACGTCGGAAACCGTCGAGCCCTGCGGCGCATGTCAGCCCTGCCGTCTGGTCGGCACGCTGAGTCATCCCGACGTGCATTGGTTTGTGCCGTTGGAGCTGGCGAAGAAGGGCGCGGACGCCGACAAGCAGGTCGAGCTGGTCGAGGAGGCGCTGGCCGAGGAGATGGCGGCGCGGCGCGAGCGGCCGTTGTACGAGGCGCCGGGCGGCCTAGCCACCCACTCGATGGCCGCCGTCCGATTGCTATTGCGCCGGCTCGCCGTCACACCGGCAATGGCGGCGCGGAAGGTGTTCATCGTCGGGGACGCGGAACGGTTGATCCCGCAACGCGCCAACCCCGAGGCGGCCAACGCACTGCTCAAGGCGCTCGAGGAGCCGCCCGCGGATACGGTCTTCATCCTGACCGCGGCAGAGCCCGAGGCATTGCTGCCGACGATCGTGTCTCGTGTCGTGAGAATGCGTATCCCACGGCTACAGGACAGTGTCGTGACAGCATTCGCGCAGGAGAAACTCCCGGGCACGGCGGTTGCTCTTGGTAGTGGCGTTGCCGCAGCAGAGGGCTGTATCGGCCGCTTGGTCTCCCAGTCAGGGGAGGACAGCAAGGCGGCGGCTGAGGCGGCGGCAGGGTTTCTCGGTGCCGCACGCCGCCGTGGTGCCCCGCGTTATGCCACGGTGCTGGGTCAGCCGCCCTACCAGGCGCGCGGCGCCTTCACGGCGATGCTCGACGCGCTGCTGGAGCGTCTGCGCGCCGAGGCCCGGGCCGGTACCGGCGACACGGGCGGCGTGGTGGCGGCGATCGCGCGAGTCCTGGCGGCGCGGGATGCGGCGCAAGGCAACGTGAATCCGCAACTCCTGACCGCGGTGTTAGCGGACGATCTGGCGGCGGCACGATGAAGCTGTCGCACGTCGACGCCGCCGGCCGGGCGCGCATGGTGGACGTCGGCGGCAAGCCGGTGACGGCGCGGGCGGCGGTGGCGGAAGGCGCGATCCGGATGTCGGCGGAGGCGTTCCACCTCGTTGCCGAGCAGGCGGTGGCCAAGGGCGACGTGCTGGGCGTGAGCGAAGTGGCCGGGACGATGGCGGCCAAGCGGACCGCGGATCTGATTCCGCTGTGTCACCCGCTCGCGCTGGACCACGTCGACGTGACGGCCAGCCTGGACGAGGCGCTGCCCGGCGTGCGCATTCGGGCCGCGGTGAGCGCCGTCGGGCGCACCGGCGTGGAGATGGAGGCGCTGACGGCCGTGACGGTGGCATTGCTCACGGTCTATGACATGGTCAAGGCGGCGGACCGCGCGATGACGATCGCGGACGTCCAGTTGGTCGAAAAGACCGGGGGCACGCGGGGAGACTGGCGGCGGA
>DATLWA010000045.1:0-4187 GCA_035576905.1 Gemmatimonadales bacterium | reverse complement strand
TCGAGGTGCTGCGCGGTGTGGATCTCGAGGTGTCGCGCGGCGAATTCACGGCGGTCGTGGGCGCCTCGGGGGCGGGGAAGAGCACGCTGCTGCACCTGCTGGGCGCGCTCGACCATCCGACCAGCGGCGACGTCTGGCTCGACGGCTCGCGCTACGCCGATCTGGGGCCCCGTGGCCTGGCCGAGCTGCGCAACCGGAAAGTGGGGTTCGTGTTCCAGTTTCATCACCTGCTGCGCGAGTTCTCGGCGCTCGAGAACGTCATGATGCCGTTGCTGATCGGCGGCATGGCGCTGCGCCAGGCGCGCTCGCGCGCCGAGGAGCTGCTGTCGCAGGTGGGATTGGCGGGCCGGATGACGCATCGGCCCAGCGAGCTGTCGGGCGGCGAGCAGCAGCGCTGCGCCGTGGCGCGGGCGCTCGTGCACGATCCCGGCGTGGTCCTCGCCGACGAGCCGTCAGGCAACCTGGACCATGCCAACAGCGAGCGGCTGCACGAGCTATTCTTCCGGTTGGCGCGCGAATATGAGACCGCGGTGGTAGTCGTGACGCACAACCGCCAGCTCGCGGCCCGCGCCGATCGGATCCTGTTGCTGGAGGACGGGCGGCTGGCCGTGGTCGGGTCGGTCGACGCGATACCCTGATGCTGTGTGATAACTGCAAGGAGCGCGACGCGGTCATCAACCTGACCCAGGTGGAGCACGACGCCAAAGTCACGCTCCACCTCTGCGAGCAGTGCGCCCAGGAGAAGGGGGTCGAGACCGGAGCGGCGGTGCTGAAGTCGCCGCTGGGCGGGTTCGTGGCGGCGATGGGGAAGGGCGCCAACGTCCTCCCGACCCCCGCCGACGGCCTGCGCTGCCCGTCGTGTGGCTCCACGCTGCGCGACTTCCGCGAGACGGGGCGACTGGGTTGCGCGGCGTGCTACGAGGCGTTCGGCCCGCACCTGCGCGATCTGCTGCGGCGGCTGCACGGCTCCAGTCAGCACGTGGGCGAGCGCTACGTCGCGCCCGACGCGGGGACGCCGGATGCCGGTCGGGAGCTGCTCGAGCTCAAGGAGCAGCTGCGCCGCGCCGTCGAGAACGAAAACTTCGAGCTGGCGGCCGATTTGCGCGACCGCATTCGGGTGCTGGAATGATCGACCTGACGTTGCTCCCCGACGGCGGCATGCACTGGCTCGACGCCTCCGGGCCCAAGGGCCACATCGTGCTGTCCACCCGCATTCGGCTGGCCCGCAACATCCACGGTTTCGCCTTCAGCCAGCGGGCGGGCGACGAAGACCGGCTGGCCGTGCTGGAGCGCGTGCAACAGGCGGCCGCCGCGACCCCCATCGCCGGCGGCGTGACGTTCCGGATGGATCAGCTGGAGCGCCTCGACCGGCAGGTGCTGCACGAGCGGCATCTGGTCAGCAAGGAGCTGGCGGCGCTCGAAGGCGAGTCCCGGCCGCGCGTCGGGGCGGCGCTGGTGCTGCAGGGGCCCACCGGCGTGATGGTGAATGAAGAAGACCACCTCCGGATCCAGGGCATGTGGTCGGGCTTCGCGTTGGAAGAGGCGTATGCTCAACTGGAAGCGATAGATGCGGAGCTCGGTCGGCGTCTGCCGTTCGCGTTTCACCCGGAGTTTGGCTATCTTACTTCCTGTCCCACAAATGCCGGGACCGGGCTGCGGGCGAGCGTGCTTATCCACTTGCCAGGCCTCGTCTTGACGAAGGAAATCCGGAAGGTGTTGGAGGGCCTGACGCAGGTCGGGCTGACCTTTCGGGGCTTGTACGGTGAAGGTAGTGATGTCGTCGGGAACTTCTTCCAGTTATCTAATCAAACGACGCTGGGGAAGTCCGAGGACGAGCTGCTCGACCACCTCGGCAAGATCGTGCGGCAGGTGATCGAGTACGAGGAGCAGTCCCGCGACGTGCTGCTGCGCACGGCGGCGGGCACAGTGGAAGACAAGGTGTGGCGGGCCTATGGGTTACTGAAGTACGCTCGTAGCCTGTCGTTTGAAGAGACGATGAATTTGCTCAGCGGCGTGCGGTTGGGGGCCGGCCTGAATCTGATCCCTGGGCTGAGTGTATACACACTGAACAAGCTCCTGATCTACACGCAGCCGGCCCACCTGGCGGCGCTGGAGGGACGCTCCCTGGGCGATCCCGATCTGCAGCTGGCGCGTGCGAACTACGTTCGCCGCTTGTTGGAAACCGAAGGCGGTTGACGACGGAGCTCTCGAGATGAACGGCTACAACTTCACGGATCGGGTGCGGAAAGTCCTGCAGATGGCGCGGGAAGAAGCCGCGCGGCTGCACCACGAGTACGTGGGGACCGAGCACATATTGCTCGGCCTGATCCGCGAGGGCGAAGGCGTGGCGGCCGCGGTCCTCACCAACCTCAACGTCGACCTCGAAGAGATCCAGCAGAAGATCGAGGAGACGGTCAAGAAGGGCAAAGCCGCCGCGGCGGCGGGACCCGATCTGCCGTACACCTCGCGCGCCAAGAAAGTTCTCGAGCTGGCGATGAGCGAGGCGCGCGAGCTCAACCACAGCTACGTCGGCACCGAGCACCTGCTGCTGGGGCTGCTGCGCGAGGAGAAGGGCATCGCGGCGCAGGTTCTCACGGACGCGGGCGTCAACCTCGAGCAGGCGCGCGCCGAGACGCTGCGGCTGTTGGGGAGTGAAATGCCCGCGGCGCCGGCCGGCGCCGGCCCGGGCACGCAGGCCCCCACGCCCAAGAGCGAGAAGAAATCCAAGACACCCGCGCTCGACCATTTCTGCCGCGATCTCACGCAGCTGGCCGTCGAAGGCCAGCTCGATCCGACGATCGGCCGGTTCAAGGAAATCGAGCGCGTGATGGAGATTCTGTCACGCCGCAAGAAAAACAACCCCGTCTTGATCGGTGAGCCGGGCGTCGGCAAGACGGCGATCGTCGAAGGGCTGGCCCAGCTGATCGCGGGCGGGCAGTGCCCCGACGCGCTCAAGGACCACCGCGTGCTGTCGCTCGACATGGCGGCGGTGATCGCGGGCACCAAGTATCGCGGCCAGTTCGAGGAGCGGCTCAAGGCGGTGATCAACGAGATCGCCCAGAACAAGAGCATCATTCTGTTCATCGACGAGCTGCACACGCTGGTGGGCGCGGGCGCGGCGGAGGGGGCGGTGGACGCCTCCAACATGCTGAAGCCGGCGCTGGCGCGCGGCGAGCTGCAGTGCGTGGGCGCTTCGACGCTGAACGAGTACCGCAAGTACATCGAGAAGGACGGCGCGCTGGAGCGGCGCTTCCAGACGGTGATCGTCGATCCGCCGACGGTGGACGAGACGATCGAAATCCTGAAGGGGCTGCGCAAGCGCTACGAGGACCATCACCGCGTGATCATCCCCGACGCGACGCTGGAGCAGGCGGCGCGCCTGTCGGAGCGCTACATCACCGACCGGTTCCTGCCCGACAAAGCGATCGACGTGATCGACGAGGCCGGGGCCCGCGCGCGGCTCGCCGCGCAGGTGCCGCCGCCCGAGGTCGAGGCGTTGAAGGACAAGCTGGAGCAGATCAACGGGCAGAAGGAAGCGTCGGTGCGCGATCAGAACTTCGAGCGCGCCGCCGCGCTGCGCGATCAGGAGCGCGAGCTGCAGGCGGAGATCCGCCGCAAGCAGGAAGAGTGGGAGAAGGAGCGCCAGACGCGCCGCCCCACCATCGACGAGAACAACATCGCGTTCATCGTCTCGCGCTGGACCGGCATTCCGGTCACGCGGCTGCAGGAGGCGGAGACCGCGCGGTTGCTGCGCATGGAAGAAGAGCTGCACGAGACCGTGGTCGGCCAGAATGAGGCGATCGCGGTGATCTCGCGCGCCATCCGGCGCAGCCGCGCCGGGCTCAAGGATCCCAAGCGGCCCATCGGCTCGTTCATCTTCAGCGGGCCCACCGGCGTCGGCAAGACGGAGCTGGCGCGGGCGCTGGCGCGGTTCCTGTTCGCCGACGTGAACGCCCTGATCCGCGTCGATATGTCCGAGTACATGGAGAAATTCTCCGTGAGCCGGCTGATCGGCGCGCCGCCGGGCTACGTCGGCTACGAGGACTCGGGCACGCTCACCAAGGCCGTGCGCCGCAAGCCGTATTCGGTGGTGTTGCTCGACGAGATCGAGAAAGCGCACCCCGACGTGTTCAACATCCTGCTGCAGGTCTTGGATGAGGGGCACCTGACCGACAACTACGGCCGTG
>DATLWA010000044.1:0-18811 GCA_035576905.1 Gemmatimonadales bacterium | reverse complement strand
CTGAATCACGGCGCTCACCGTCCGCGCGTTCACGAGATCGTCGAGCGTGATGCGCTCGGGATCGTTGTTGATGCTCATCCGCTCCTTGATGAGCCGCGCCATGCGCGACAGGCCCACCGAGAACTGATTGGCGATCAGCTCGCCCACCGAGCGCACCCGGCGGTTGCCGAGGTGGTCGATGTCGTCGGTGTAGCCGCGGCCTTCGCGCAGCTCGATCAGGTACCGGATGATCGCGATGAAGTCGTCTTCGGTCAGGACCGTGTGGTCCTTGGCGACACCCACCTTGAGCCGCTGGTTGATCTTGTAGCGGCCCACCCGCCCCAGATCATAGCGCTTGGGGTGGAAGAACAGCCGCTCCAGCGCCTGGCGCGCCGTCTCGAGATTGGGCGCCTCGCCGGGCCGCAGCAGCGTGTAGATCTGCTCCAGCGCCTCGGCCTCGGAGTGCGTCGGGTCCTTGACCAGCGTGTTCTTGATCAGCGGCGACTCGCTGCGGCCCGCGGGCAGCAGCACGTCCACCTTGGTGACCGTGGCCTTGATCAGCCGCTTGCGCAGCGTGTCGGACAGCTCGCGCCCGCCCTCGGCAATCACCTCGCCGGTCTCCGGGTCCGCCACGTCGAAGGCGAGGATGTACTTCTGCTCGCGCTCGCGGGTAGTGGTGGGCTGGGCGTCGTCGCGCAGGTCGAGCGCGGTGTAGCCCGCGAACACCTTCACTTTGGCGATGCCGGCGCGCCGGAACGTGTTGAACTTCTCGAGCGTCAGCTCGTCGCCGATCTTGCCGAGCGGCTCGCCCTTCTTGTTCTCCGGATCGGGCACGTCCTGCGCCAGCAGGGTGCCGAGCACCTCGCGCTTCTGCGCGCGGCCCTCGAGCTTGCCCGTGATGTCGAGCTCCTTCAGCGCGTAGAACAGCTTCAGGATCTCGGCGTTGGTGCCGTAGCCGAACGCGCGCAGCAGCGCGGTCGCCGGGAATTTCTTCTTCTTGTCGATGTGCACGTACACCACGTCGTGGATGTCGATCGTGAACTCGACCCACGAGCCGCGGAACGGGATGATGCGCGCCGAGAACAGGCGCTGGCCGTTGGGATGCGTGCTCTCCTCGAACACCACGCCGGGCGAGCGGTGCAGCTGCGACACGATCACGCGCTCGGCGCCGTTGATGACGAACGTGCCCAGCGGCGTGAGAATCGGCAGCTCGCCGAGGTAGACTTCCTTCTCGATGATGTTCTTGGGGCGCTTGGTCTTGACCGTCTCGCCCACCTCTTCCATCACTACGAGCTGCAACGTCGCCTTGAGCGGGACGGAATACGTCATGTCGCGCTCGATGCACTCCTCGACCGTGTACTTCGGCTCGCCGAGCGCGTACTTCACGAACTCGAGCGAGTAGTTCCCGTTCACGTCGGTGATCGGGAAGACATCCTTGAACACGCGCTCCAGCCCCACGTCGGAGCGCTCGGCGCCCTTGCCGTCGGGTTGCAGCAGCGACGCGAACGCGCGCGTCTGAATGTCGAGGAGATGCGGCATCGGCATCCCCGTCTCCAGCTTCGCGAACGACAACACCGGGAGCGTCTGGGTCATCCGTCAGTCCTTTGGGAACGGCGCAAAAGGCCCCCGCGCCCCCCGCCGGACGGCGGGCCGGGGGCGACGCTGGGGGCTCGAAATAACGAGCAGAAGTCTGGCAAATTCGCGCATGTCGTGAACCGAAGTGAGCCGAGGTCGATCACCCGTGGCCCCTATGGCCGCGGGTGTGTTCGCCCGGGCTACTTCAGCTCGACGACCGCGCCCTGCGCTTCGAGCTTCTTTTTTGCTTCTTCGGCTTCTTGTTTGGACACGCCTTCTTTGATCACCCCGCCGGCCTCCACGAGGTCCTTGGCCTCCTTCAGGCCCAGGCTCGTCAGGGACCGGACTTCCTTGATGACCTGAATCTTCTTCTCGCCGCCGTCCTTGAGCACGACGGTGAACTCGGTCTTCTCTTCGGCCGCCGGCGCCGCAGCCGCGGCACCCGCCGCGGGCGCTGCCGCCGCCGGGGCGGTGATGGTCACGCCGAACTTCTCCTTGAACGCCTCGATCAACTCGGCCAGGTCGGTCACCGACATGTTGCCGATGGCTTCGAGGATATCGTCCTTGCTCATCGTTTGCGTCGCCATGTGTGCTCTCCTTAAGAAGCGGCGCCCGAGGCCCGCTTGGTCTTGAGCGCCTCGAGGGCACCCACCCACATCACCAGTAAGCCGTTCAGTGCACCGACGAAGTTGGCCAGCGGCGCCTGCAGCGCGCCGCCCAGCTGGGCCAACAACTCCGGCTTGGACGGCAGCAGCGCGAGCCGCTTCACCTGCTCCGGCGTCACCGCCTTGCCGTCCACCAGCCCGATCTTGATCGCCGGCTTCTCGTGCTCCTTGGCGAAGTCCGTGAGGACCTTCGCCGCGGCCACGGGATCGGCGCCCGCCAGCACCAGGGCCGTCGGCCCCGCGAAGTGCGCGTCCAGCCCGGTCACCTGCGCCTCACCGAACGCGCGCAGCGCCAGCGTGTTCTTCACGACCACGTACTCGACGCCCGCGGCCCGCAGCTTGCGCCGCAGATCCGTGATGCGGGCGACGTTGAGCCCGGTGAAATCCGTCACGTAGACCGTGGGCGAGCGCCGCAGCTTGGTCGCCAGCGCCGTCACGTTCTCTTGTTTTTCCGCCTTGGTGCGAATCATGCGTACACCGCCGGGTCGAGCGGCACACCCGGTCCCATGGTGCTCGAGACCGTGATGGACCGGATGTAGTGGCCCTTGGCCGCCGCAGGCCGCGCCCGGACGATCGCCTCGATGAAGTGCTGGAGGTTCTCCGCCAGCGCGTCCGGGGCGAACGACTTCTTGCCGACGGCCGCGTGCACGATGCCGCTCTTGTCCACGCGAAACTCGATCTTGCCGGCCTTCAACTCTTTCACCGCCCGACCGATATCCATCGACACGGTGCCCGCCTTGGGATTGGGCATCAGGCCGCGCGGCCCGAGGATCTTACCGAGCGGCGCGAGCTGGCCCATCAGGTCCGGCGTCGCCACGATCACGTCCGTGTCGAGCCAGCCCTCCTTGATCTTCGCGATGTACTCGACGCCCACGAAGTCGGCGCCCGCGGCCTCGGCTTCCTTGGCCTTGTCGCCCGCGGCGATCGCCAGCACGCGCACCGTCTTGCCGGTGCCGTGCGGCAGCGAGACCGTGCCGCGTACCACCTGGTCGGCGTGCTTGGGATCGACGCCCAGCCGCACGGCCACGTCGACCGACTCGTCGAACTTGGCGAACGCGGCGGCCTTCACGCGATCCACCGCTTCGCGCGCCGTGTACAGCTTCTTGGGCTCGAGCGTCGCGGCCGCTGCGCGGTACTGCTTGCCGTGCGTGCGCATCAGTCCACCACCTCCAGCCCCATCGAACGCGCCGTGCCCGCCACCATCTTCATCGCCGACTCGAGCGACGTGGCGTTCAGGTCCGGCATCTTGATCTCGGCGATCTTCTTCACCTGGGCGCGCGTCACCTTCCCCACCTTCTGGCGGTTGGAGGTGGGCGAGCCCTTCTCGATGCCCGCTTCCTTCTTGAGCAGGACCGCGGCGGGCGGCGTCTTGGTGATGAAGGTGAACGTCCGGTCCTTGAAGATCGTCACTTCGACCGGGGTGATCATCCCCATCTCTTTGCCGGTTTTCGCGTTGAACTGCTTCACGAACTCCATGATGTTGATGCCATGGGGTCCGAGCGCGGTGCCGACCGGCGGGGCAGGCGTGGCCTGCCCGGCGGGCACTTGCAGCTTCACGACTGCGGTAATCGGTTTGGCCATAGGCTCCTCACGCTCGCCCGCACTGCCGGGCTCCCACTGGACTCCCCGTGGTCAGGGCTTCAATGAGCTTTCAGCTGCAAGTAATCCAACTCCACCGACGTCGGCCGCCCGAACAGCGACACCGAAACCCGGACTTTGCCCTTGTCCGGAATCACTTCTTCCACGGTGCCGCTGAAGTCCGAAAACGGCCCTTCGGTGATCTCCACCACCTGCCCGATGAGGAACGGAATCGCCTCGGTCGGCTCCTCCTCCGGCACGGCCGCTTCGATGCCCAGCAAGCGGTTCACTTCGTCCTGGCGCAGCGGCATCGGCAGCCGGCCCGTGCCCACGAACTTGATCACGCCCTGGATCGAGTTGATCACGTGGATCGTTTCCTGATTCAAGACCATCTCCACGAGCACGTAGCCGGGATAGATCTTGCGCTCCACGTTCACCTTCTTGCCGTTCTTGATCTCCACCACTTCCTGGGTGGGGACCAACGCCTGCCGGATCGGCTTCTCCTCGTCGGGGCGCGTGTCGTCCTTGATGCGCCGCTCGATCAACGACCGCACCTTGTTCTCGTGGCCGGCGGTCGTCTGAATCGCGTACCAACGGTGCTCGGACATCAGAACCACTTCGCGATCGCGGTCACCAGCACGAACTGCAGGACGCTGTCCAGCAGTCCGATCATGATCCCGAGAAAGGTGACGAAGCCGATGATGACGACCGTCGCCTTCCGCAGCTCCTCGACCGTGGGCCAGGTGACCTTGCGCATTTCCCCGCGTACGTCGCGCAGGAAATGCACGAAGCGCACGGCCAGATTGCGCCGCTCAGGCCCTGCCAACGCCTCGGTCGACACCTACTTCGATTCCTTGTGCGCCTGCTGCTTGTTGCACCGCGGGCAGAACTTCTTCCACTCCGCCCGCTCCGGGTGCTTGCGCCGGTTCTTCGTGCTGAAGTAGTTCCGGCTCTTGCACACCGTGCATTCCATGATGATGTTCTCGCGCGGCATGGTCCGCCCCTTACTTCAAGATTTTCGTGACCACGCCGGCGCCCACCGTCCGGCCGCCTTCGCGGATCGCAAACCGCAGCTGATCTTCCATCGCGATCGGCGTGATCAGCTCGATCGTCATCTTCGTGTTGTCCCCCGGCATCACCATCTCCACCCCCGCCGGCAGCTCCACCGTCCCCGTCACATCCGTCGTGCGGAGATAAAACTGCGGCCGGTAGCCCTTGAAAAACGGCGTGTGCCGCCCGCCCTCTTCCTTGGTCAAGACGTAGACCTCGGCCTCGAACTTCGTGTGCGGCGTGATGCTGCCGGTCTTGGCCAGCACCATCCCGCGCTCCACATCCGCCTTCTCCACGCCACGCAGCAAGAGGCCGACGTTGTCGCCCGCCT
This sequence comes from Gemmatimonadales bacterium, assembly GCA_035576905.1. GTDB lineage: Bacteria > Gemmatimonadota > Gemmatimonadetes > Gemmatimonadales > GWC2-71-9 > DATLWA01. The sequence goes on along the minus strand of DATLWA010000044.1, from coordinate 13,633 downwards.
GCCCGTCATCCAAGAGCTTGCGGAACATCTCGACCCCCGTGACCACCACCTTCTTGTCCGTGCCGAAGCCCACCATCTCGACTTCGTCCTGGACCTTCACCTTGCCGCGCTCGATCCGGCCCGTGGCCACCGTGCCGCGGCCGGTGATCGAGAACACGTCTTCCACCGGCATCAGGAACGGCTTGTCGATGTCGCGCTTGGGGATCGGGATGTGGGCATCCAAGGCCGCCAACAGCTCCTGGATCTTCCCCACCCACTGCTTGTCGCCCTCGATCGCCTTCAGCGCGGACCCGCGGATCACCGGCGTGTCGTCGCCCGGGAACTGGTACTTCGAGAGCAGCTCGCGGACCTCGAGCTCGACGAGGTCCAGCAGCTCGGGATCGTCCACCAAGTCGCACTTATTGAGGAAGACGACGATCGCCGGCACGTTCACCTGGCGGGCGAGCAGGATGTGCTCGCGCGTCTGCGGCATCGGGCCGTCCACGGCCGACACCACCAGGATCGCGCCGTCCATCTGCGCGGCGCCGGTGATCATGTTCTTCACGTAGTCGGCGTGCCCCGGGCAATCGACGTGCGCGTAGTGGCGCGCCGTGGTCGAATACTCCACGTGGCTCGTGGCGATCGTGAGAATCTTCGTCGCATCGCGGCGGCCCTGGCTCTCGGAGGCCTTCGCCACCTGGTCGTAGCTGATATAGGTCGCCAGCCCCGCATCGGCCGACACCTTGGTCAGCGCCGCCGTGAGGGTCGTCTTGCCGTGGTCCACGTGCCCGATCGTGCCGACGTTCACGTGCGGCTTGGTGCGCTCAAACTTTGCCTTGCCCATGATCTCCTCGTGATCCGTTGTCCGTCGTTCAAGCTCGCGACCGGGATTGAACCGGTGACCTCGTCCTTACCAAGGACGCGCTCTACCGACTGAGCTACGCGAGCGTGCGCACACACAAGCGGGCGACGGGGCTCGAACCCGTGACCCTCAGCTTGGAAGGCTGATGCTCTACCAACTGAGCTACGCCCGCGCGCCCAATGGTGGGGGAAGGATTCGAACCTTCGTAGGCGTTAAGCCGGCAGATTTACAGTCTGCTCCCTTTGGCCGCTCGGGCACCCCACCGTGCTCGCCGCGATCAGCGCCTCGCGTTCGCTCCCCCTGACACCACACCCCGCGAAACCCATGCGCGGGGTGTGTGGTCGATCCCAATACGAGTTCGGAGCGTGTGGCTCCCCTTCCTTCGGCTACGTGAGCTGACGAAGGGACTCGAACCCTTAACCTGCTGATTACAAATCAGCTGCTCTACCAGTTGAGCTACGTCAGCTGGTCGATTGCAAAACTTTCGAGAACGGTAGCTTAATCGGGGGCGGATGGTATTGCAAGGGACGTGCCGCGAAGCACTTAGACGAGCCGCCACTTCGTTCCGGCGGCGGAATCCTCGATCTCGACCCCGCGGGCCTTGAGCTCCTGACGGATGCGGTCGGCCGCGGCGAAGTCTTTGGCTTTTCTCGCTTTCTCGCGCTCGCTCAGGCGGTCCCCGACCCATCGCGCCAGCGCGTCGTCGGCCGTTTTGGGGGTGGGCAGGACGTCCAGCACCCCCATGACCCCCTCCAGGGCGGCCAGCGCGCGCCGTGCCCCGGCGGCGCTGGGCGTCTGATTCAGCTCCCGGTTGGCGTCGCGCACGAAGTCGAACAGCAGCGACACGGCGCGCGGCGCATCGAGATCGTCGTCCAACGCCGCCGCGAAATCCGTCTCGAGCCGCGCGGCCAGCGTATCCACCGCGGCGTTGGCCTGCGACGCGCCCGCTCCCGCCAGCTGCGACAACCGCTCGTGAAAGACGCCCAGGCGTTTCACTCCCTCCGCCGCCGAGGCGAGCGCCTCGTCGTTGAAGTCGAGCGGCTGGCGATAGTGCGATTGCCAGAACAACAGCCGCACCGCCGCCGCGTCGACCCCTTGCTCGCGCAGGTCGCGCGCCGTGAGAAAGTTGCCGAAGCGCTTCGACATCTTGGTGCCACGCACGTTCAGGAATTCGCCGTGCACCCAGTAGCGCGCGAACGCCTGCCCCGTGGCACCTTCCGACTGCGCGATTTCGTTTTCGTGGTGCGGGAAGATCAAATCGATGGCGCCGGCGTGAAGGTCCAGCGTCTCCACTCCGAAACGCTGCTTGATCTCCCACAGCGCCATCGCGGAGCACTCGAGATGCCAGCCCGGGCGGCCGCGCCCGAACGGCGCGTCCCACGCGGCGCCCACCGTCTCATCCTCGGCATCCGCTTTTTTCCAGAGCGCGAAATCGCTCGGGTCGCCCTTCGCGTACTCATCACTCGACACCCGCGCGCCGACCTTGATTTCTCTGGTGTCGAGCCGGGACAGGCGTCCGTACGTCGGAAACTTCGCCAGCGCGAAGTACACCGACCCGTCTTCTCCCTTGTACGCCACGCCGCGCTCGAGCAGCCGCGACACGAGCGCGATCATCTGCGGCATGTACTCCGTCGCCGGCGTGTACACGCTCGCCGGCTTGATCCGCATGTAGTCGCGATCTTCGAAGAAGGCCGTGGTGAACGGTGCGGTGTGCTCGACCAGCCCCTTACCGGCGGCCCGCGCCGCCTTGATGGTGCGGTCGTCCACGTCGGTGAGATTCATGACGTGAAAGACGTCGTAGCCCGAGCGCTCCAGCCAGCGCCGCAGCAGATCCTCGAACAGGAACGTCCGGAAGTTGCCGATGTGCGCGTAATTCCACACCGTGGGCCCGCAGGTGTAGAGCGTCACCCGCCCCGGCGCGAGCGGCGTGAACGCCTCGATCGTACGCGTGAGCGTGTTGTGGAGCCGCAGCGGCATCGGGCCCAAACGTAGAGAGGCCCGTCGGAGGCGTCAACGCGCGTCGAGCGTTTCGAGCACCGCGTCCTCCAGCGTCCGCAGTCGCACGCGCGAGGCCCGTACCGCCAGGCGATGCGCCCGGCACACGGCGAGCGCCGCCTCGACGCTGTCCCCGCCGAGGTCGCGCTCGAGTCCCGTGGCCGTGACGCGAAAACCCGCGGGCGGCTCGACGGGCGGCCGGTCCAGCACTACCTCGAGCACGCGCTCCCGCAACAGCTCGGCCGTGGACGCCGACCGCACGATGCGGCCGCGCACGAGAATCGCCACGCGTCCCGCCAGCCGTTCGACGGCCGTGAGATCGTGCGACGCCAGCAGCACCGCCACGCCGTCCTGCGCGAGGCGCGCCAGCCGGTCGCACAGTGCCCGGCGCACCACCGGATCGATGCCGGACAGGGTCTCATCCAGCAGCAGCACCCGCCGTCCCCCCAGCGCCGCCTGTGCCAGGGCCAGGCGTTGCGCCTCGCCGCGCGACAGCGCGGCCGCCCGCCGCCCGGCCACCTCCGCCAGATCGCCCAGCGCCAACGCCCCGGCGACCAACGCCCGGCGCCGCGGTCCCGCGACGTGGAGGCGCGCGTAGTAGTCGAGCACTTCCCGCACGGTCAGCGCGGGCGGAAAGACGGGGCCGTCGGGCGCGTAGCCGATGCCGCGGCGGGCGAGCGGCCGGTCGGGCGGCCCACCCAGCACCGTGACTAGCCCTGAGTCCGGGGCGAGCAAGCCCGCCGCGAGGCGCAGCAGCGTCGTCTTGCCCGCGCCATTCGCGCCCACCAGCCCCACGATCTCCCCTGGCATGAGCGCCAGCGAAACGCCGTCCACCGCGCGCACGCGGCCGCCGCAGTACGCCCGCGCGACGTCGCGCAGCTCGACGAGCGGCGCGATCACTGGATGCGCCGCCGCAAGCGCCACGCCGCCAACGCCGTGCCGCCCGCAGCCCACGCGAGCGCGTGCAGCCACGCCCCCGGTTCGCCCGCGGCGAGCGCTGCCGCGCGCCACGTCCCGGGCAGCACCCACAGCAGCGCGCCGCCGACGGTGACCAGCGGGTGCGGGCCGAACACGGGCGCGAGCCCGTCCGGCGGCACCGCGCTGAGCAACGCGAAGTACGCCACCAGGGCGCCGACGAGCGCGTTGCCGCCAGTCCACGCCGCCGCGAGCGCGCAGCCCGATCCCGCGGCGGCGGCTGCCATTCCCGCAACCGCGGCGCGGGCGAGATGCGGGTCGAGCCAGCCGTAGCGCCAGGCGCGCCCCGCCACGACGGCCAGCACGACCGCGTCCGCCACCACGAGCCCCGAGAGCGCGCGCCCGGCCGCGACTGCCGCCGGCGTGGTCGGATGGGTGAGCGCGAGCGGCAGCGCGGCGCGATCGGCGTCCGATCCCGCGCCGAACGCCACCGCCAGCGCCGCCGCCAGCAATCCCACGCGCGCCGTCCCGTCCGCGTCGCCGGTGCCGGGGAGCGCCAGCGCCGCCACCGCGAGCGCCAGGAGCCAGAGCCCGAGGCGCGTACGCACCATGCGGGCGCGCACCACCTGCCATTCGGCGAGGCCTGAGCGATAGGCGAACATGCCCGCACTCTATATAAAGGAAGAGCGGCGACCCGTACCGGATCGCCGCCGCACGAACCAAATCGTCGCGCACTGTAGGGGCGCAGCATGCTGCGCCCCTTCGCGATTACCGCAGCGCCGTGGCGTGCTGGATGATCGCGTCCACCAGCGGCGCCGAATCGAACCGCACGGGATCGGTGGCGGGCAGGCCCGTCTCGGCCGTCGCCTTGTCGATCGCCGCCCGAGCCGCCGCCTCGTCCATGTCGTACGTGTTGAGGCAGATGCCGATGACCTTGGTGGGATGCACCGGCGCCGCCGCCCGCTCGTAGATGTCGATCAGCTCGCGGTAGGACGGAATCGGCACCCACGGCTCGCGGCCGTGGTAGTCGCCGATGTAGTCGCGCGTCGCCTGGTGGCAGAGGATCAGCGCGTCGGGGCAGGAGCCGTGCAGCAGGCCCAACGTCACGCCGGAGTAGCCGGGGTGGATCAGACTGCCTTGTCCTTCCACCAGCACGATGTCGGCATCCTTGGCCCCTTGCAGCACCAGCGTCTCCGCCGCGCCGGCGATGAAGTCGGCCACCACGGCGTCCACCGCGATGCCCCACCCTTCGATGAAGATGCCGGTCTGCCCCGTCGCCACGAAGCTCGTGCGGTGGCCGCGCCGCACCAGCTCGTCGCGCAGCTCGAGCTGGGCCGTCATCTTGCCGACGTTGCAGTCGGAGCCCACCGCGAGGATCACGAACGCGTCGACGTCGGCGGCGCGGCCGTCGGCGATGGGGAGATGGGCGGGCGGCTTGCGCGCGTCGAGAATGCGCACACCCTTGGCGCGCGCCATGGGCCCAAGCTCGGGGTCGTCGCCGATGAACGTGTGCAGCCCGCTCCAGATTTCGAGGCGGCGCTCGATGGCCGACCGCAGCCAGGTCTTCCACTCGGGCGGCAGCTGGCCGCCCGCCGGCGCGATGCCGATCAGCACGGCGGTGGCGCCGAGGGCGAGGCCCCGGTCGAAATCCCCCACCACGGGGATCGCGCCGCCGAAGCCGAGCACGTCCTGCACGGTCTTGCCCGCCTGCACGCGATCGATCACCCCGACGATGCGCTCGGGGAAATAGCGGATGCAGGAGTTCGCCGTCTTGGAGGTGAGCGGACCGAATTGGCCGTCCGCGACGATCAGGAACTTGTGATTGGAAGCGTTGGTCGTCATCCGTCCGATGCGCTGGTCTTGGGAACCCGGAACTGTCCGCTGACGCGCAGCACCGCGGGCTCGGCGGTGGTGGGGTCGCCGTAAATCTCGCCTTGCAGGACGTGCCGCACCACTACCATCGTCACCGCGAGGATCGGCACCGCCACCACGAGGCCGATGACGCCGAGCAGCGTGCCCATCACGAGCACGCTGGCGATGGTCAGGACGGGCGGCAGCGCCACTTTGCGTTGCATGATAAGGGGCGCCACGAAGTTCGCCTCGGCCACGTGCACCGCCACGCCCAGCAACAGCACCGCGATCACCTGCACCCAATTGCCCGACCCCACGACGAACAGGGCCGGCAACGCGGTCGACACCAGCGTGCCGAAGAACGGCACGATCGCGACGACGCCGGTGAAGATGCCGAAGGCGAGCCAATAGGGCACGCCCAGGATCCACAGACCGAGCGCCGTGAGTACCGCGAGCACGACCATGGCGATGAGCTGGCCGCCGATCCAGGCGCGCAGGGTGGCGGCGGCATCGGCGAGGATGCGCTCGGCCACGGAGCGATGCTGCGGCGCCACCAGGTGCACGATGCCGTCGCGATACAGACCCGGCTGGCGCGCGAGGTACAAAGCCATCACCACGACGCTCGCCGCCTCGATCAGCAGCTTGCCGCCGGCCCGCAGGTATGGCAGGAACGAGCCGCGCACGAAGTCGGTGGCGTCGTTGATGAGTCCGGAGACGAGGCCCGACTGGGGATTGGCGAGCTCGCTGCGCCGCAGCACGGGGTACTCGCCGGCCCAGCGGGCGAGCACGTTCTGAATGTCGGTGAGGGTCTGCGGCAGGCCGCTGACGAGCGCCTGGGTCTGATCGAACACCGGCGGCAGGATCAGCGCGCCGATGCCGCCGAGCAGGGCGAGCGTGCCGACGACGGCGATGGTGAGGCCCGCCCAGCGCGGTACGCCGAAGCGCCGGTCCAGGAGATCGGCGATGGCGGAGACGTAGACGGCGCCCAGCGTCGCCAGGAAGACGAGCAGCAGGACATCCACCACCCGGAGGGTGAACCAGACGACCAGGGCGGCAATGAAGAGCGCCACGAACGTGGCGCTCGACAACCGTGCGGGCTGCGGCTCAGGGTTCAGTGGCCGTGCCCGGCGTCGTCATCCTCTACCAGCTCGGCGTCGGCGGCGCCTTTCCCGATTTGCTTCGTGTCGGCGGGCGAACCCGGCGCGAGCAGTCCCATCTTGCGCTTGAGGTCGAGCAGCTGCTGATCGGCGTCGGCGCGCGTCTCGAGGGTGGCGAACTGCTTCACGAGCGTGTCGCCGGAGAGGTCGTCGTTCAGCTCCGCCGCGGCGATCAACTTCCGCTCTTCGTGCTCGATCTGCTCGGCCATGCGGTCGAACGTCTCGAACGCGCTCTTGTCGGAGATCGAAGACATCGTCTCCTGAATGCGCTTGTGCGCCTCGGCGCGCTTCTGCCGCGCGATCAGGATGTTCTTCTTGCGCTTCGCCTCTTCGATGCGGTCGTTGAGCTGCCGCAGCGACAGCTTGAGCCGCTCGGTCTCCTCGCGGTGCTTGATCCACGTCTCGTGCAGCTGGACGTACCCCTGGCCGTGCTCGTTGTGACGCAGCAACGCCTGCTTCGCCAGGTCGTCGCGCCCCTCCTGCACCGCCAACACCGCGCGCTTCTCCCAGTCCTCGGCGAACTTCTTCTCCTGCTCGGCCTGCGCGGACAGGCGCTTCTCGTCCGCGATCGCGGACGCCACCTGCTGCTTGGCTTTCGCCAGCTGGCTGCGCATGTCCACAATCAGCTGGTTCAGCATCTTCTCGGGATTCTCGGCGCGCGAAATCAGGTCGCTGATGTTCGACCGGATCAACGTCGAGAGACGGTCAAAAATCCCCATGGCGATCCTCGATGTGGTGGCGGGCGGTCACTGCCCCGCGCCCAACTTCTGCTGCCGGTGCTGCGAAAGCAGCCGCTCGGCGAAATCCAGGCGCTCGGCGAGCTCGGCCACCTCGCCGCGCACTTGCGTCAACTCTTCTTCCAACCCCGCGACGCGGGCGGCGGCTCCCGGATCGGTCCCCGAACCGCCGAAGCGCCGGCGCGTCCGTTCGCGGAACCGCTCGGCCCACGCTTCACCCAGCGGCGAGCGCAGCGCGAACTTCAGGCCCACCACGATGGCGATCGCCGCGATGATCTGCCCCAAAAAATCGAACAGCCGCGCGGCGACGAACGTCATGTCCGGCAACCCGGGAGGCAGCGGCGATTGCATGTGCTGTTTACGCCCCCGTCGGAATGCGGGTTTCGGCGCGACTCACGGCTTGAGCTGCTCCGCGCCCCGGACCTTGCTCAGCAGCCGCTCCGTAAAATCTACCCGCTCGGCCAGTTCCGCCACCTCGCGCCGCAATTCTTCAACGGCCGCGAGCACTTCCTCGCGGTCGCCCCCGTCCGGGACGGCGGCCTGCGCCTTGAGCCGCGCATTCTGCGCCTTGGTGATCGTGAGCGTGATCATCCAGCCGAAGAACCCCGTGATCGCGACGATCGGGATCATGAGGGCGATCACGTCTTCCATCGCTCAGTGCCCCCGGTCGAGCTTCTCGACCTCACGCTCGCGCGCCAGCAGCCGCTCGGTGAAATCCACCCGCTCGGCCAGCTCGCCCACCTCGTGCCGCAGCTGCTGCAGCTCCGACAGGATCTGCTCGTGCTCGCCCGCGTCGTCCGGCGGCGGCCGATGCTCGCCGGCGATCCGCTTGGCCACCGCCGCGCCGATGGGCCGCAGCACCCAGAACGTGCCGCCGAAGAAGATCACCGCCGCCACCGCTTCTTGAGGACTCATGCCCGCCCGCTCCCGCCTTTCGGCAACGCCTGCTCCCGGCTCTGCGCCAGCATCCGCTCGGCGAAATCCATCCGCTCGCCCAACTCCCCCAGCTCGTGGCGCACACCGTCGAGCTCGGTCTGCAACGCGTCGCGGTGCTCGGCGAGAGCGTTCTTGATGTCCTCAGCATCTCCCGGCGACTGGCCGCGAATGCGCGCGGCGAACGCCCGGCCGATCGGCGAGAACGAGATCCCCACCGCCGCACCGCCGCCGAAGATCAGAATGATGGCGAGAACGCCTTCGATGTCCACCCAGACCTCCCGATCTGCTGCAACCTAGTGCTCAGTCTTCGCCTTGCAACACCTTGCGCAGGAACTGACCCGTGAACGAGCCCTTCACACGCGCTACCTGCTCCGGCGTTCCTGCCGCCACGACGGTCCCGCCCGCCTCCCCGCCCTCGGGCCCCAGATCGATCACCCAATCGGCCGTCTTCACCACGTCGAGATTGTGCTCGATCACCACGACGGTGTTTCCTTTGTCGACGAGGCGGTGCAGCACTTCCAGGAGGAGGCGCACATCCTCGAAGTGCAGGCCCGTGGTCGGCTCGTCCAAAATGTAGAAGGTGCGCCCGGTGTCGCGTTTGGCCAGCTCGGTGGCGAGTTTGACGCGCTGCGCCTCGCCGCCCGACAAGGTAGTGGCCGACTGACCCAGGTGGATGTAGCCGAGCCCTACGTCGTTCAACAACTCCAGTTTCGCCCGGATGCGCGGCTGCGCCTCGAAGAACTCGAGCGCGTCGGCCACGGCCAGGTCCAGCACGTCCGCGATGCTCTTTCCTTTATAGCGTACCTCGAGCGTCTCGCGGTTGTAGCGCCGGCCCTTGCAGACCTCGCAGGGGACGTAGACGTCGGGCAGGAAGTGCATCTCGACCTTGACCAGCCCGTCGCCCTGGCACGCCTCGCAGCGCCCGCCCTTCACATTGAACGAGAAGCGCCCCGGCCCGTAGCCGCGGATCTTCGACTCCGGCAGGTGCGTGAACAGCTCGCGGATCGGCGTGAACAGGCCCGTGTAGGTCGCCGGATTGGAGCGCGGCGTGCGGCCGATGGGGCTCTGGTCGATGTCGATCACCTTGTCGATGTGCTCGAGACCTTCGATGCGCTCGTGCGCGCCCGGCACCACCTTGGCCCGGAAAAAGTGCCGCGCCAGCGCGCGATACAGGATGTCGGTGACAAGGGTCGACTTCCCCGATCCCGACACGCCGGTGACCGCGACGAACAGCCCCAGCGGGAACTCGGCCGTGAGCTGCTTGAGGTTGTGCTGCCGCGCGCCGAGCACGCGCACCACGCGCTCGGGGTCGCGCGCGCGGCGCCGCGGCGGCACGGGGATGCGCAGCTCGCCACGCAGGTAGCGCGCCGTGAGCGACTCGGGGCTGCGCAGCAGGTCCTGCAACGAGCCCGCGGCGATCACCTCGCCGCCGTGGCGACCGGCCCGCGGCCCGAGGTCGACGAGGTAGTCGCCGGAGCGGATCGTCTCCTCGTCGTGCTCCACCACGAGCACGGTGTTGCCGAGGTCGCGCAGCTCGTGCAGCGTCTCGAGCAGCCGCGCGTTGTCGCGCTGGTGGAGCCCGATCGACGGCTCGTCCAGGATGTAGAGCACGCCCACCAGCCGGCTGCCGATCTGCGTCGCAAGGCGGATGCGCTGCGCCTCACCGCCCGACAGGGAGCCCGCCGAGCGTCCCAGCGTCAGGTAGTCGAGACCCACGTTCTTGAGGAAGCGCAGGCGGTCGTTCACTTCCTTCAGGATCGGCCGCGCGATCCCGGGGTCGAGGCCGGGGCGCCCGCTGGCGCGCAGCGGCAGACTCTCGAAAAACTCGAGCGCCGGCCCCACCGCCAGCTCCACCACATCGCCGATGCTCTTGCCGTTGAGCAACACCGACAGGCTCTCGGGCCGCAGCCGCTTGCCGCCGCACGTGGGGCACGGCTGCTCCACCATGAACTCCTCGAGCTGCTCGCGCATCGCGTCGGACTGCGTCTCGCGATACTTGCGCTCCACGTGCTGCAGCACGCCTTGCCACTGGGACTCGTAGCTGCCGTGGAAACGCGCGCTGTCGTACTGATACGTGAGCGTGCGCCCCGGCGCACCCTGCAGGATGACCTTCTTCGCCGCAGCGGGCAGATCGCGCCACGGCTTGTCGAGGTCGAACTTGAACGTGCGCGCCAGCGTCGGCAGGATCACCTTGCGGATGTAGCCGCTCGGCTCACCCCACGGCAGGATCACGCCTTCCAGAATCGACAGGCTGGGATCGCCGAGGATCAGATCGGCGTTGACCTCGCGCCGCGTGCCGAGGCCGGTGCAGTCGGGGCACGCGCCGAACGGCGAGTTGAACGAGAACTGCCGCGGCTCGAGCTCGGGCAGGGACAGTCCGCAGGTGGGACAGGCGTACTTCTCGCTGAACAGAGTCGACTGCGCGCCGCCGGAGCGGTGCTGCACCACTTCGACCACGCCCTCGGCAGCCTTCAACGCCGTTTCGATCGAGTCCGCGAGCCGCCCCCGCTCGGCGCGCCGCACCGCCAGGCGGTCGACCACGACCGCAATGTCGTGGTTCTGGCGACGGTTCAACTTGGGCGCGGCCGCGAGGTCGTAGGTCTCCCCATCCACGCGCACGCGCACGAAGCCCTGCTTCTTCGCGGCCTCGAACACGTCGCGGAATTCGCCTTTGCGGCCCCGCACCAGCGGCGCCAGCACTTCGATCTTCGTACCCTCGGGCCACTGCAGCACCAGGTCGACGATCTGCGACGCGCTCTGCCGCTCGATCGGCGAGCCGTCGCGCGGGCAGTGCGGTGTGCCGAGTCGCGCCCACAGCAAGCGGAGGTAGTCGTACACCTCGGTGATAGTGCCGACGGTCGAACGCGGATTGGATCCGGCTGTCTTCTGCTCGATCGAAATGGCCGGCGACAGGCCTTCGATCGCGTCGACGTCCGGCTTCTCCATCAGACCGAGGAATTGCCGCGCGTACGCCGACAGCGACTCGACGTAACGCCGCTGGCCTTCCGCGTAGATCGTGTCGAATGCGAGCGACGACTTCCCCGACCCCGAGAGGCCAGTGATGACCGTCAACGTGTTGCGGGGGATTTCGACCGTGACGTTCTTGAGGTTGTGCTCGCGAGCGCCGCGGACGATAAGCGCGTCTGCCATAACATTGAGCGTACATAGCTCGGGGGATCGCGGTCAACCCCAAACTCTTGCCTAACCTTCGGTCGGCCCATAGCTTAGCCCTCCCTATGTCCAACGAGCCTCTGGTGGTCCTGACCACGCTCGCCTCGGCCGACGAGGCGCGGGCGTTCGTGCGCGCCCTGGTGGACTCGCGGCTCGTGGCGTGCGGCACGCTGCTCCCCGGCGCGACGTCGATCTATCGCTGGGAGGGAGCGATCACCGAGGAACCCGAGGTCGTGGTGTTGCTCAAGACCGACGCCGCGCGATGGGACGCCCTGGCGGCGGCCGTGCAGCAGCGCCACCCCTATCAGGTCCCCGAGCTGTTGGCGCTGCCGGTGGCTCACGGGCTGCCCGCGTACCTGTCGTGGCTCGCGGGGGAGGTGGCGGCATGATCCGCAAGCGGGATGCGCGCTGGGCGTCCGCCACGGAGCGGGCGAAGGTCGCGGCACAGCTGCTCGAGGAAGCACAGGCGCTGTCGGAAGAGGCCGCCATCGCGTCTCCCGCCGACGTGGCGCGCAACCACCTGCCCGCGCCACTGCACGCGGCGGCGGTCGAGGCCGCGCCCGCGACCCCGCCGGCGGCGGTCACCGCGCCACCCACACCTACCCCCCTGGCCGCACCGGTCGCGCCGACCGCGCCGAGTGCGCCCGTCGAGCGTGGCGCCCGGCTGGTCGCGAGCGACATGGTCGAAGCGTTGAACTCGTCGCAGCGCGACCTGGAGCAGCGTCTGCGGTCCACGCCCGACGACGCCGAGGCGCTGCTCGGCCTGGGCGTATTGCTGTGCCGCAAGGGCTTGTGGGGCACGGCGGTGGCGCACCTGCGCCGCGCCGCCGAGCTGGCCCCGGCCGAGGTCGAAGCGTGGTGTCGGCTGGGCGAGACATTGAACCGGCTGGACGATCTCGCAGGCGCGCGTACGGCGTATGAACGCGCCGTGGCGCTCGATGCCGGCCATCCGCGCGCGCTCTACGGGCTCGGCGTGGTGTTCGACCGGCTCAGCCGGCCCGCCGACGCCACCGCGATGTACCGGCGCTCCCGGGAGGCGGCCGGCCGGTGATGCACGTGGTGGTGGACGATCTGGCGTTCCATGCTTCCGATGCCATCGTCCGCCCGGCCACCGCGCGCCTCGACGCCACGACGCCGATGGTGCGGCGGCTGGAGCAAATCGGCGGCCCGGAGTTCCAGCGCCGCCTGCGCATCAACCGTGATCTCGCCGTCGGCGCGGCCGTCGTGACCGGCGCCGGGGGCGATCTCGCCGCGGAATTCGTGATCCACGCCGTCATCCAGAGCGACACCGAGCCCGCCACCGCGACGAGCGTGCGGCGCGCCTGGCAGTCCACCCTGGAGCGCGCCGTGGACTGGAGCTTCCCGCGCCTCAGCACGCCGCCGCTCGGCACCGGCGCCGGCAATCTGACGCTCGAGGACGCGTCGGAAATCATGGTAGCGGTCCTGAAGGCGCACGTTGCGGCCGCCGATTATCCCGTGGACGTGACCGTCGTGGTCGAGTCGCCGGTCGAGCGCGAGGTGTTCGAGGCGGCGCTGCGCCGCTGGGTCGCGGCCGACTCGTGACGCGGCGCCGCTGGGCGCTCACGATCTTCGCCGCCTGGGCGGTGGCACTCGGCTGGCTGGTGAAGCGCGAGTACTTCCGATCCACCGGCGCGAAGCTGGCGGAGGCGGCGCTCGCCGTGCCGCCGGGCTCGGTGTTCTATCGCCTGGCGGTGGGCGGCCAGCAGGTGGGCTACGCCGGCACCACGATCGATACGACGCGCGACACGATCCGCGTGGCGGACGTGTGGGTGCTCGACCTGCCCGCTCTGGGCGCGATGCACCGCACCGACGCCCGCAGCACGGCGAGCGTGTCGCGCGCGTTGCGTATGCAGGCCGTGGACGTGACGTACGACGGCGACGCGGGACGCTGGCACGCGACCGCTCGCATGGTGAGCGACAGCGCCATGCGCCTCACCCTCACCGCCGGCGGCGACTCCGAGACGACCATCCTGCGCGTGGCGCGGGCGCCGGTCCTGCCCGACCTGTTG
>DATLWA010000043.1:0-9360 GCA_035576905.1 Gemmatimonadales bacterium | reverse complement strand
CTGCGCGCGGAGGCGACGCCGACAGATCTGTACGCGCTGCTCGCGGTCGGGGCGGTGCACGGCCGGCTGCACGTGAGTCTGCGGGCCCGCCCGATCGCCTCGACGCTCGCGGTGATCGGCACGGGCGGGACGCTGACGGCCGACTTCGTCCGCGCGATCGTCATCGGCGCGGGGAATCCCGGCACGAGCCCCATCGAGAAGATCGTGAACCCGTTCCTCGAGGCCGCACAAATCGCGGGGCGGAGCGCGGTGAGCCTGGCGCGGCGGTTCCTGGGCGGCGCCGACTATCCCGGTCTGGTGGAGCTGCTCGGCGACTTTTACGCAGCCGCGGCCCGGGGCGGGCGCTCGCCGTTGAGCGTCGACCACCTGCGGCGCGTCACGACGATCCACCAGGAGCTGACCGCGCGCGTTTGGCGCGCCGCCGGCCCGGTCGCCGCGCCGCGCGCAGTGTCCGGCCCGCTGGCCGTGGTGACCGGCGCGGGCGGCTTCTTTGGCCGCAGCATTTGCCGCAACCTCGCGCGCCGCGGCTTTCGCGTGCGGGGCATCGGCCGGTCCGAGCCGCCCGACGATCCCAACGTGCACGAATGGACCCGCGCCGACCTCGCCGAGGTGATTCCTCCGGAGGCCGTCGCCGGGGCGGCCGTGGTGATCCATGCCGCGGCGGAAACAGCGGGCGGCTTCGACGCGCACGCGCGCAATACTGTCGGCGCCACGCGCCGCGTGCTCGACGCGATGACCGCGGCCGGCGTGCGGCGCCTCATTCACGTGAGCAGCATTTCGGTCCTGCGGCCGCCACGCTTCCGCGAGCGCCAGGACGAGCGGACGCCGCTCGCCGACCGCGCCGAGCGGCTCGGTCCGTACACGTGGGGCAAGTGCGCGTCGGAGGAGCTGGTGGCGGCGCCGGGGCGCGACATCCAGGTCCGCATCATCCGGCCGGCGGCCCTGATCGACTGGTCCGACACCGATCTGCCGGGACTGTTGGGCCGCCGCCTGTTCGGCCGGTGGTACCTCGGGCTGGGCCGCCCCGGCCTCCCCTTCGCGGTGTGTGAGGTCGATCAGGCGGGCGCCGCGATCGCCTGGTGCGCCCAGCATTTCGGCGAAGCGCCGGCCGTCGTCAATCTGATGGACCCGGGGGTCGGCACGCGCGGCCGCTTCCTGGAGATCATGCACAATCATGGTTGGCGCGGACGCGTGGTGTGGGTGCCGATCAGTTTCCTCGCGGGCGTCATGAACGTGCTGCTGCGCGCCATCGCCCTGGTGCGGCGCGGCGGCTCCCGGCCACCCGCCGCGTGGTCCGTGCTGCGGCCGCGCCGTTACGATCCTACCATCGCCGCGGGCCTGTTCACCACGCTGGCGGGTGAAGCGGCGCTCGCGGTGACCGAGCCGCCGTCGCGACCCAAGGAGCGCGCGAGTCCGACCTATGCGTGAGCCGTCCCTCGTGGCGGGCGGCGCGCTCGCAGTACCGGACGCGCCCTTCCGGGACACGCCGCCGGCCGTCCCCCAGCCGAAGGCGCGCCATTGGGATCTGCTGCTCGTGTGCGTGGCGGTCTACCTCGCCACAGCCGTGGGTCGCCTGCATCAGCTCTTCCCGGCCCTGCAACCGCTGAAGCCCGCCCTCGTGTCGGGCGCGTTGGCCGTGGGGCTGTTCCTGCTGCAGCAATCCGGAACGCGGAACGTCACGCGCCTGCGCGGGGCGACCACCGCCTGCGTGCTCGGTCTCCTGCTCTGGGCCGCGCTGTCCGTGCCCGGCTCGCTGGCCCCGGGGCTGGCGTACAGTTTCGTGACCGACTCGTTCATCAAGACCGTCGTGATGTACGTCGTGATCGCGGGATGCGTGCGCGGCGTCCGCGACGTCGAGCGACTGGCGCTCGTGTACTTCGCGGTGACGGCCCTCTACGGCGCCGTCGTGCTGGTGCGCTTTCAGCTGGGCGGCGGCGACGATTGGCGCCTGGGGCATCTCTACAACTACGACGCCAACGACTTCGCCACCCTGATCGCGACGGCCATGCCGCTGGGCCTGTACTTCGTGCTCGCCGACCGCCGCCTGCCGGTGCGCCTGCTGGCCGCGGCCGGCCTCGTCGTGTTGGCGGTCGGCGACATCCGCTCCGGATCGCGCGGCGGCTTCCTCGCCCTGACTGCGGTGGCGGGGTTCGTCCTCCTGCGCTTCACCACGATTCCCGCGCGCTCGCGCGCCGCGGGCCTCGCGATCATTCTCGCCGTCGTCTTCTTCACGGCGTCCGACCGTTACTGGTCGCAGATGCAGACCGTCCTGAATCCGCACGAGGACTACAACGCCACGTCGGAAACCGGCCGCCTGAAGATCTGGGGCCGCGGCATGACGTACATGGTGCGGAATCCGGTGCTGGGGGTCGGAGTGCTGAATTTCCAGGTCGCCGAGGGCACGATCTCGCCCATGGCCCGGCGCCAGGAGTACGGCGTCGGCGTGCGTTGGGGCGCGGCGCACAACAGCTTCGTGCAGATCGGGGCCGAGCTCGGCATCCCGGGGCTGCTGATGTTCGTCGGTGTGATCGCGAGCGTGTTCGTGACGTTACGGCGCGTTGCCCGTGAGGCCGCCCGCGTCGCGTCGCAACGCAACGTCGCCCGGATGGCGCAGAGTCTCATGGCGGCGATGGTCGGCTTCGCCGTCGGCGGGTTCTTCCTGTCGCTCGCGTACGCCGACTTTCTCTACTGCCTGGTCGCCCTGGCGGTGGCCCTCCACAAGACCACGCGCGTCGCCGCCGCGCCCGCCCGGCTCCCGGCATGACGACCAGGCCGCGGGTCCTCTTCCTGGCCCAGTGCCTGCCGTACCCGCCCGACAGCGGGGTCACGAGCCGCACGTTCCATATCCTGCGCGAGCTGCAGGTCGGGTTCGACGTGACGCTCGTGCCCTACTTCCGCGTGAACCACCAACCGGATGCCGCGGCGCGGGACGCCGCGTGCGAGGCGCTGCGCCGGGTCGCGACGTACGTCGCCGACCCGACGCCGATTCCCGGCGAGCATCGGCTGTCGCGCCGGATCTGGGACCACGTGCGGAGCCTCGGGACGGGCCGGCCCTACACCCACTACCAGTACGACAGCGCGCCGTTTGCCGAGCGCCTGGACGCCGCGATGCGCGCGGGCCCGCCGGACCTCGTCCACCTGGACAGCTTGGACATGCATCGCTGGCTGCCGCTGCTGCCGGACGTGCCGGTCGCGTGCACGCATCACGACATCGACTCCGAGCTGCTGCGGCTGCGCGCGCAACATCTGCGCTCGCCGTTGCTGCGACGGTATATGGGCCTGCAGGCGGGACGCGTCGAGCGCCTGGAGCGCGAGCTGTGTCCCCGGCTCACCCTGAACGTGATGATGTCGGACATCGACGCGCAGCGGTTGCAGCGCGTCGCTCCCGGCGCCCGGACGGTGGTCGTCCCCAACGGCACCGACACCGATCACCTGCATCCCAACGGCGGCACGTCGGCGGCCGGGCGCGTGGTGTTCGTCGGGCCAACCTACAGCCATCCCAACCGCGACGCGGTGGAGTTTTTCCTGCAGGAGATCTGGCCGCGCATCGGCGCGGCGGACCCGGCGACGTCGCTGCAGCTCGTCGGCCGGTCGGCGCCGGCGGATCGCGCGCGCTACGACGCCGAGCCGGGCGTGCAGGTACTCGGCCAGGTCCCCGACATCCGGCCGCCCCTCACGCAAGCGCGCTGCGTGGTCGTCCCGATCCGCATCGGCGGCGGCACGCGCATCAAGATCCTCGACGCCTGGGCGTTGGGGAAAGCGGTCGTCTCGACGTCGATCGGCTGCGAGGGGCTGGACGCCGTGGACGGCGAAAACATTCTCATCCGCGACACCCCCGGAGATTTCGCCGCCGCCGTCCTGGAGGTCCTGCACGACGCCCGGCTGCGCGCGCATCTCGAACGCAATGCGCGCTGCACCGCGCTCGAGCGCTACAGCTGGAGTCTGGTGGGTCGACGAATCCGCTCGGCATATGCCGAGCTGCTGGGTCGCGCATGAGCGAGACGATGGCCGGCACACTCACCGCCGCCGGCGGTATCCGCGCCGTGTTGGCGACGGACGAGCACGCCGACGCGATTGCCGCGTTCTATCGCGAGAGCTGGTCGCGGGACGCTACCCCTGAGTCGGTGCTCGCCAACCGGCGCCAGGCCGCGGCGGAGAATGTCGCGGAGCCCGGCGAGCCCCCGCCGACGGCGCTCGTGCTCGACGGCAGCCGCGTGATCGGCTACTGCGGATCGCTCCCGCTGCGGCTGTGGGACGGCGTCGTCGAGCGTCCGGCCTATTGGACCAAGGGCCTGATGGTGCTTCCCGAATTCCGCAAAGGCCCGATCGGCTTTCTCGTGTGCAAGCAGCTCGCGGCGCTGCTGCCCTGCGCGATGGGCCTGGTCGTGGCACCGGCAGCGCGCCGGCTCTTCGCGGCCACGGGCTTCGCCGACCTCGGCGCCATCGGGAATTTCGTGCGCCTGCTGCGACCCGCGACCGTCGCCCGGCAGCTGGATGTCGGCGAGCTGGGACTGGACCTCCCACGGTGGCTGACGGGCGCCGTGCGGGTGGCACAGCGCACCGGCATCGCCGGCTTCGCCGGGGCCGGGGCGGGCGTCGCGATGGATCTGGCGGCGGCGGCCATGCGCCGCGCGGCGCGCGGCCTCACCACGTCATGGTCGGGCGACGCGCCGAGCGAAGCGGAGCTGGACGCGGTGTGGCGCAGCGCGCGCGGCGCCCTGCGGGCCAGCGCGGTCCGCGACGGCCGCTATCTCCGGTCGCGGTTTGGCGCGAACGGAGGGGCCGAGGACGGGCGATACGTCTTTTGCACCGCGCGCGCGGGCATGCGACTGGCCGGCGTGGCGGTGGTGCGCCGGCCGAGCGCCAGTAGCGACCCGCGCTTGCGCAACGTGCGTGTGGCGACGCTCTCCGACATCGTGTTTCCGCCCGACCGGACCGACGTGGGACTCGCCCTGTTGGGGTGCGTGGCACAAGCCGCGCGCGCCGCCGGCGCCGATGCGATCCTGTGCAGCACAAGCCACCCGGCGCTCGCCCGGCTGCTACGACGGCAGGCATACGTGCCGCTGCCGGGAAACGTGCACGTGCTGCTGCACGACCGGACCGGGACGCGCTGGCCGCAGGACCTCGGCGCGTGGTGGTTGGCGCGGGGAGACGGTGAGGCCGATGAAGTCTTCTGAGATGGAGCACAAGCTCCAGGAGATCGTGCGGGCCGCGCTGGAGCTCGGACCCGGTACCGACGTCTCACACGCCGCGCAGGCGAACGTCGCGAGCTGGGATTCTCTCGCGCACGTCTCGTTGATGCTCGCCATCGAGGGCGAGTTCGGTCTCGTGATCGGCATGCGCGACCAGCTCGAGCTGACGTCGTACGATGCGATCCGCCGCTACGTCGCGCAGCACAACGGGGGCAACGGAGGGTCCGCGTGAACTTCCTGGAGGCGCGGCGCCTGGTCGCCACGTTCGAGGGCGGCGCACCCCTGCCCTTTGTCTTCGGCCTGTCGGGCACGGGCGAGCCGTTCGAGCTGTACCTGCGCGCGGCCGCGGCGCAGCTCGGCCGCGCTGCGGACCCCACGCTGCTGCCGTTCAACACGCTCGCCCAAACGCTGCGCCGCCCGCCGGACGCCGGCGTCGTGGAAGTGCTGCTGCTCGTCCCGTGGGACTTCGTGCCCGAAGCGGACTGGCGCTCGGGCGTGCCGGAAGCGGCGGACGAGGAACAGCTGCGCGCCCGCGCGACCGAGACGGCGCGGTTGCTGGCGCAGCGCACGGCGGCGCGCCTGCTCTATCTCCCGGCTCCGTTGCCGCCCCTTCTGCCCGATGCGGCCCGCAGCACCGCCCTGGCCCGCTGGATCGAGAGCCTCGCCGCCGGACTGGGCGCGCGCCTGCTGCCCCCCACGGCCTTCGCGCTCGGCGGCTATCTCTCGAGCGGCTGCCCGGTGGGCGGCCACTCCATCGGCGAGGTGGCCCGTGCCGTGGTCGCGGCGGCTGCGGCGCCGCCGCCCGAGCCCAAGAAGGTGCTGGTCACCGATCTGGATAACGTGTTGTGGAGCGGCCTGATCGCGGACGACGGCGTGGACGGCGTCGCGTTCGAGCCCGTGGGCCGGGGCTACCCGCACTTCGTGTACCAGAGCGTGTTGCGGCGACTGCGCGGCGAGGGGACGTTGATCGCCGCCGTCACCCGCAACGATGCGGACGTGGCGCTGGGACCGTTCCGATCGGGGCGCATGCTGCTGCGCGAGGCGGATTTCGTCGCGATCGTCGCCAGCTACCACGCCAAGTCCGCTCAGATTCGCGAGCTGGCGGAGCGGCTCAATCTCGGCCTGGACCAGTTCGTCTTCGTGGACGACAACCCGGTGGAGCTGGCCGAAGTGTCGCAGCTGCTCCCCGCAGTGCGGTGTCTGGCGTTTCCGGCGCAGGACGGCGATCTGGCGGCGTTCCTCGACGACCTCGCCGCGCTGTTTCCGCACCGCGAGATCACCGCCGAGGACCGTGCGCGGACCGAGTTGTACCGGCGCCGGGTCGAAGGCATGGTGCCGAGCGACCTCGCCGGCGCCGACCTCACGCGCTTCCTGCGCGACCTGCAGATGACGTTGACGATTCACGACCGCAGCCGCGGCGACCGCACGCGGGCCGTGCAGCTCATCAACAAGACCAACCAGTTCAACCTCAACGGCAGCCGAGTGACAGATGAGGATGTAGCGACCATCCTCCAGAACGGCGGCCGCCTGCTCAGCGCCACGCTCAGCGACCGCAGCGGCAGCCACGGCGAGATCCTCGCCTGCCTGGTGACGGCGGACGGTGCGATCACCGCGCTGGTGTTGTCCTGCCGCGTCTTCCAACGGCGCGTCGAGTACGCGTTTCTGGCCTGGCTGGCGTCGCAGCCCAGCCCGCCGCGGGGCGCGCACTGGGCGAGCACCCCGCGCAACGCGCCGCTGCGGCAGTTCCTCGGTGAAGTCGCCGGTCCCTTGAACGGCGCGGGACTCGTGCGCCTCGATCCCGCGAGCATCGCGACCCGCTACGCGCGGGACGTGGAGCTCTTCGCCATCCGGGAAGAGTGATGCAGTTCCCCGGCGGCGCGCGGTTCGCCTTCACGGTGATCGACGACACCGACGTCGCGACCGTGGAGAACGTCCGTCCGATCTACCGCCTGTTGGAATCGCTCGGCATGCGCACGACCAAGACCGTCTGGCCGGTGCGCTGCGAGGAGGGGAGCGCCAACTTCTCCCTGTCGGAAACCCTGGACGACGCGGAGTATCGCGAGTTCGTGGTCGACCTGCACGCCCGCGGGTTCGAGATCGCCTTTCACGGCGCGACCATGGAAACGAGCTCGCGCGACCGCATCGTGCGGGCGTTGGACCGGTTCCGGACGCTGTTCGGCGGGCCGCCGCGCGTGCACGCGAACCACTCGTTCAATCGCGACAATCTCTACTGGGGCGCCGGGCGTTTCGACGCGCTGCCGTTGCGGCTGCTGTACCGCACGCTGTACCGCCAGGCGCCGGACTTCTACCAGGGGCACACGCCCGCGTCACCGTACTGGTGGGGTGATTTGTGCGCCGAGCAAATCGAGTACGTGCGCAACCTGACGTTCTCCGAGATCAACCTGCTGCGGGTCAATCCGTCCATGCCGTATCGCGACCCGGCTCGGCCGTACGTGCGCCGGTGGTTCTCGGCCACCGACGCGGAAGATGTCGACGAGTTCAATCATCTCCTGCGACCGGAGAACCAGGAACGGCTCGCCGCCGAGGGCGGCGTCTGCATCGTCGCCACGCACTTCGGCAAGGAGTTCTGCCGCGGCGGCAAGCCGCATCCCAAGACGCAGCAGCTCCTGGAGCTGCTGGCGGGCCGCCGCGGCTGGTTTCCACCGGTCGGCGAGCTGCTCGACTGGCTGCGCGCGCGCCGCCAGCGCGACGATCTCCCGGCGCGCGAGTGGCGGCGGATGCAGTGGCGCTGGGCGCGCGACCTGGTCGTGCGCAAATGGCGGGGCGCCGCATAGCGACGCCCCGCCGGTGATTGGTGTGCTTGCGTTATGGGGTCCGCCGTAGCATCACGGCCCGACCCAGTGGTCGGTGCGGATCTGAATGCCCGCGTAGTACCAGGGCAGCCCGGTGTCCACCGCGCCCTGCTGCCCGTTGTTGCCCACGCCGAACGTCGTCATGTACGCCGGGTCCACACAGAAGTTGTTCCCCGCCGCATAGTAGGACGCCAGCGTCCAATCGCTCCTGCCGTTCCAGGTCGCCGAGCCCGGGTCGCTCTGCTGATAGCCCGAGTCGTCGTACATCAGGTTCCCGGCCGCGTCGTACAGCCGCGGATGCACCTGGATGTGCGTCGCGTCCACCCAATGCACGTAGTACTCGAAGCGGTACCACACGCCGTGGCTCAGCGTGACCGGCGGCGTCCAGTACCCGATCGGGTAGACATAGCCGCAACCGTAGACGCCCATCGTGAAGGTCCACCCGCCGGCGCTGCTGTACTTGCGCACGTAGAGCAGGTTGCCGTACTGCCACGTGTCGACCGTGACCACGTGGTCCCCGGCGGGCGACGTATCGTCATTGCGCATGAAGAAGCGCACGTAGTAGTCCGTCATCGCCGGCACGATGTTGGCCTGCTGCAGGTTGGCCGCGAGGGTCGAGCCGCGCTGCAGCACCTTGAGGGCATTGCGCCCGCCCGGGGCGTTGACGCTGGCGCCGTCCACCACCGACAGGAGCTGCACGCCCGTGCCGTTGTTGAACTCCCAGTAGTTCTGCCAGCGCCCGCCATCGCTGATCGCGCTGGATGACAACCCGGTGCCGCTGGTCCAATCGCTCTGGAACACCACCCCGCCGCCCGTGACGGGCTGCGTGATGGTCAAGGCCGAGGTCCCGCTCATACCTTCACTCGTCGCGGTGATGGTATCCGCGCCGGCCGCGACCGCGCTGACCATCCCGCCGCCGCTGACCGTCGCGAGCAGCGGCGCGCTGCTGTTCCAGGTCACGGTGCGGCCCGTGAGCACGTTACCACTGGAATCCTTGAGGGTGGCCGCGAGCTGCTGCGTGCCGCCCACCATGAGACCCATGCTCGCGGGACTCAGCGACACCGACGCGACCGGAGCGGTCGATACCGGGCCCGCGACGGTGGTGCCGCTCGCCACGTTGGACAGCGCGCCGAAGATGGCGTCGACGTTCAACGTGCCGCGGTACGCCACCACTTCGAACTGATACGCCGTGGACGCGGCCAGGCCGAGCACGGTGCAGCTGCGCTTCGCGCCGATCGCGGTACCCGCCAGCGGCGCCGTGCAGGTGCCGTTGGTGACGCTCGGCGCCGAGCCCCAGGACATCGAGCCGGCGGCGTAGCGCACGTCGTAACTGGCGGGCGAGCCGCTCCCGCCCG
>DATLWA010000042.1:0-3389 GCA_035576905.1 Gemmatimonadales bacterium | reverse complement strand
CGTGTCCGAGGTCAAGGAAGTGCTGGCCCCGCCGCAGCGCGGGAGGGCCGCATGAACCCGCTCACGATGGTGCGCGACCTGTTCCACGGTCCGCCCACGCCGGGCGTACTGGGCGTGTTCGGGCATCTCGACGCGACGGTGGACGCGGTGAAGCAGCTGCAGGCGGGCGGCCGCGACGACTACACCGTGTATTCGCCGCTGCCGCGCCACGAGCTGGAAGACGCCATCGGCGCGTGGCTCACGCTGTACATGTCGAACGACTGGCCGGTGCAGGTGGGCGGCAAGCCCATCGGCTCGATTCCGCCGTACGTCGTCATCATGTTCGAGATGACCGTGCTGTTCGGCGCGCTCAACACGCTGCTGGGCGTGGCGCTGAACGCGCTGCGCGGCGCGCGGCGCCGCGGCACCATCGCCTACGATCCGCGCTTCACCAACGACAAGTTCGGCATCTTCGTCCCGGCGCAGGCCGCGGACGCGGGGAAGGTCGAGGCCCTGTTGAAGGGCGCGGGCGCCGAGGAGGTGCGGCGTGCGTAAGATCCTCGCCGCCTGCCTCGTGCTCGGCCTCGTCGCGTGCAACCCCGACGATGTGGTGCACCAGATCGGCTGGTTCTCGACCATGCGCCACCAGCGCGGCTACAAGCCGTACGCCCGGCCGATTCCCGCGGTGGACGGCACGGTGCCCGTGACGGGGTGGGAGCCGCCGGTGGACATGAAGGCCACCAGCCGGCTCGCCAACCCGCGCTCCAAGACCGCCGAGTCGATCAATCGCGGCCGCGTGGTCTATGAGACCTATTGCCAGGTGTGTCACGGCGCGGCCGGCAAGGGTGACGGCCCCGTCTCGATGCTGGGCGGCGGTCCGTTCCCGGCCGTGCGCAACCTCACCGACGACGTGGCGCGCGGCCGCAGCGACGGCTACCTGTACGGCGTGCTGATCAACGCGACGGCGATGGGACGCGGCTTGATGCCGCGCTACGGCGACAAGATCAAGGGCACCGACCGCTGGGACGTCGTGAACTACGTGCGCACGCTGCAGCTGCAGGCGCGGGGAGGGTCCCAGTGAGCACCGCCACGGCCGGACTGCGCACCGAGCTGGCGCAGGCCGCGCGCCAGGCGCCCGTGGGCGCGCTGACGCGCTACGGCCTGATTGCGTTGGTGGTGGGCGGCGCCGCGTTCGTGTGGTCGCTGATGGGCGGTCACGCCGACCGCGCGTGGGAGGGCTACCACACGAGCTTCCTCTATTTCACGGGGCTGGCGCAGGGGCTTGTGATCTTCGCGGCCACCCAAAAAGCCGCGCGCAGCCACTGGGCGGGCCTGATCATCCGCCTCGCCGAAGCGGGCGTTGCGTTCGTGCTGATCGCGCCGATTCTCTATGCGGGTCTGGTGCTGGGACGCGGACACCTGTTCGCGGTGCTGCCGACCGACCGTCCCACGGTGGGGTTCTGGTTCGGCCAGACGTTTTATCTCGCGCGCAACTGGCTGCTTCTCGTCGCCATGGCGTTGTTGTCGTGGCGCTTCGTGCGGCGCGACATGGCGGCCGACATCCAGGAGCTGGCCGAGGGCCGGCCGGTGGAGAGCGATCCGGACCAGAAGCTGCGCATCACCCAGGCGGCGGTGCAGCTGCTCGTGGCGTGGGCGTTCTGCTACTCGCTGTTGGCGTTCGACCTGATCATGTCGCTCGCGCCTCGCTGGGTGAGCAACCTGTTCGGCGCGTTCTTCTTCATGGGCAACTTCCTGGGCGCCCTGGCGACGCTCGGCGTGCTCACGCTGACGATGCGCGGCCCGCTCGGCATCAAGGACAAGGTGTCCACCAAGCAGCTCCACGACCTGGCCAAGCTGGTGTTCGGGTTCACGGTTTTCTGGGCCTACCTGATGTGGGCGCAGTTCCTCGTGATCTGGTACGGCAACCTGCCGGAAGAGACGTACTGGATCTTCTACCGGCTGTGGGGCGGCTGGCGTGTGATCGGCACGGCCGTGTTCCTGCTGGTGTTCGTGACGCCGTTTCTCGGCCTCTTGAGCGCCCGGCCCAAGAAGTATCCGCCGACCTTTGCGCTGTTCTCGTTGATCAGCCTCTTGGGCCTGTGGCTCGAGCGCTATCTCGAGATCGTGCCGTCGATCAACAATGGCCATGGGCCGGCGATCGGAGTGCCGGAAGTGGGAGCGGCCGTGATGTTGTTGGGAGTATTTCTCCTCGCGTATGGGGCGTTTGCGAAAAAGTACCCCATGGTTTCTCCCAGACTGGCTGCTGATACGCTCGAGAGAGAGCATGGTCACTAGGGCAGAGACGCCAGCGTAGTTCCCAGACGCCAAGTTGCCAGTGGTTCCAAGTTGAAGAGGCCAGGAGAGACTTTCCTGGCCTTTCGGTTTGTTGTCAGGAAACGATGGATTCGGAACCGCTCCGCCTTCCGCCGGTTTATTAACTCGACACTCACTCAGGCGATACAATGCGGATCGGAACCTTGATTGCTCTGGCGGCGCTCGTGGCGTCGGCCGCCTGCAAAGACACGACCTACGGCGGCGGTGGCACTCGCGGCGGCCGCACGCTGAGCGTTCAGGTCGAGGATAATTTCTACAGCGTGACACCCGACACGGTCGCGGTGGGCGATTCGGTCACGTGGACGTGGACGGGCAGCTCCTCCCACTCGGTGACGTTCGCGACCGGCACCTCGTCGGCGACGCAGAGCTCGGGCACTTTCAAGCGGGCGTTCAGCCCGGCGGGGACCTACTCCTACCACTGTGTGGTGCATGGTCTGGCGATGAGCGGGGTGATCGTGGCTCAATAGGACGGAGATGTTAGGTTTCCGGCATGTCCGACGCCCCCGACACGCTCGAAGCCTTCAGGCATTTCCGCGAAAAGATGAACGCCGCCATCCTCGAGGCGGGCAACGTCAACATCAATCGCTTCTTCGCGCTCGACACGCGCACGTACGAGGCCGGGGCGCTCCCCGTCAAGACCAAGGAGCTCCTCGGCCTCGTCGCGTCGATGGTGCTGCGCTGCGACGACTGCATCACCTACCACGTGGTGCGCTGCCGCGAAGAGGGTGTCACCGACCCCGAATTCTTCGAGGCGTTCAGCGTGGCGCTGGTGGTGGGCGGCTCGATCGTGATCCCGCACCTGCGGCGCGCCGTGGCGCGGCTGGAAGAGCTGCCCGCCAAATGAACGTGTGGCGCGCCGCGACCGAGCTGGCCCGCAGCGGGCAGCGCGCGGCGCTCGCCACCATCGCCGCAACGCGCGGCTCCACGCCCGTGCCCGCGGGCGAAAAGATGCTCGTGGGGCCGGCAGGACGGCTCGTGGGGACGGTGGGCGGCGGCTGCGTCGAGGCTGAAGTGATTGCCGCCGCGCTCGCGTCGCAGCAAGACGGCACGCCACGACTGATCACGCAACATCTCAA
>DATLWA010000041.1:0-10018 GCA_035576905.1 Gemmatimonadales bacterium | reverse complement strand
CCCCGTAACGAACGCGATGCCCTTGCCGCGCGACGCTTGCACCTTGGCCGAGAACTGCTGCAGGGCCTGGTCCCAGGACAGCTTCTCCCAGGAGCCGTCGGCCTTGCGGGCCATCGGGTCGGTGATGCGATCGGGATTGTAGAGGCCCTGCAGGCCCGCCTGGCCGCGGGCGCAGAGGCGGCCCTGGTTGATGGGCGACTCGGGGTTGCCTTCGATCTTCACCGCGCGGCCTTCGCGGACTTTCACGCGGATGCCGCAGCCCGCCGCGCACTCGCGGCACGTGGACGCGTACCACGTGGCGTTGCCCGGGACCTGATCCTCCGACCCCACGAGGTAGGGGATCAGCTTTTCGGTCGGCTCGGGGCCGATGCCGCACGCCGAGGCGACCGTGGCCGCGCCACCCGTCACCCCGAGGATCTTGAGGAACCGCCTGCGGTTGATCCCGTCCGTCATACCGTCTCCCGAGCGCGGCTAATAGTGACAGACCGTACAGTCGCGCGTGACTTTGCGCTCGACGTGGCAGCGGATGCACCAGCCCATCTTCAACGTCGAGGCCTGGTACACCTGGGTCATACCGGCCACGTCGCCGTGGCAGGTCGTGCAGCTGTTGGTGCCGAGGACCTTGATGTGCCGCATGTGCGGGAAGTGCACGAAACCGGGCAGCGCATGCACGCGCGTCCATTGGGGCGCCTGCCGGCCGCTCCACGCTTCGCGGATCTTCCTGATTTGCGCCTGGTTGGCGGGCGTCGAGCCGGCGACGAGCTGGTGGCAACCCATGCAGGTCTGCACCGTGGGGATGCCGGGCTCCGGCGCCGCTGCCACGGAGTAGTGGCAGTACAGGCACGGCATCTGATACTGGCCGGCGTGGATATCGTGGCGAAAGAAAATGGGCTGGCGCGGGCCGCGCAGACGGCCCGTGTCGACCTGCACGGCGGCGGTCTTCGTCTGTGGTGCGGCGTCTTGGGCGGCTGCCGGGGCGGCGAGGAGCAGGGCGCCGATGATCCCGGTCGCGAGCCTACACCCAGTGTTCGTCATCAACGCGCGGGCCTCGATGGCGAATCTGTTGGTTAGATAATGGACTGCAACGGCTTGCGGGCGACAAAATGTACAGTGAGGCGGGAACGGCGCACAAGGCCGTAGCGCTTCACTCGGGACGTGCCAGGAAATGATGTTTGCGGCGCACCAGATCGACGAACGCGTCCACCACGTCCAGGTCGGGGAACTCGGTCCAGCACCACCGCATGCCGTCGCGCACGTCGCCGTCGCGCATCGCGTCGCGGATCGCACGCATCAGGCCGTCAGCTTGCGCCAACTCCTGCTCCTCCACCTCGGCGAGGACGAACGTGCCGCTCGCGCCCGACGCCATCGGGTGCAGGTAGGCGAGCTTGCGGCCGCCGACCTCGTACATCCACACCCACTTGTAAACCGTGCCGAGGAACACGACCTGCTCGGTCACGTGCTTCAAGCCGCGCAGCCCCTCCCGCGCCTTCTTGAAACGCTGGGCGGCGCGCGGCGGCAGATCCCGCAGCGGCGCCTCGAGCTTGGGGCGCTTGCGCGGGTCGAGGTACAGGTTGGTGGCCCAATAGCCCTGCGGTGGTCGGCTCATAGCCCCGCAAAGCTAATTAGGGCGCCGCCACCGGTGCGAGCCCGGCCCGCCGCAGCCGCGCGTTCAGAGCGGGCAAACTCACCTGCACCACGGCCCGCCAGCGCCGTTCCGCCGTCACGAGTGCGCGCTCCAGGCCGGCCACGGCGCTCACCAGGACGGGTCGGGGCGCCACATCGGCGCCTTCCACCTGGTCGTAGGCGCCGGCCAGCGCGTTCGACACCCGCGCGAGGCTGTCGGCCGCCCGCCCCACCGCCCCCGCGAGCGAATCCACCACGTCGTTCGCCTCACCCCCCTGCCCGTGGCGCGCCTGCAGGCTCGCCCGCAACGCCCGCGCCTGCACCAGCGCCTGCTTGTCGCGCTGCAGCGCCGCGGTGATGCGGTTCGCGAGGGCGAGCTGCTGCCCCAGCGCCACCGCCGTGACGGGCACGCGCGGATCCATCTTCACCACCAGCGACTGTTTGCTGCGCGCATCGCCCGCCGTGAGCGTCACCGTGTAGGTGCCCGGCACGACGAACGGCCCGCGCGGTTCGCGCGGCGTGTACTCATAGATCGCCGCGATGGGATAGCCGTGATCCTGCACCTCGGGATCGGGATAGTGCAGGTCCCAAATGAAGCGGTGCATCCCCGCCGCCGTGGACAGCGCCTGCGGCGGCCGGATCCAGTACGGTGGAATGTTGGCGGTCGAGTCGGGCGGCTCGGGGATGTCGGTGCTCGCGAAGCGGCGCACCAGCGCGCCCGCCGCGGTGCGGATTTCGAGCGTCACCGGGCCTGTCGCCGCCTGCGGCAGGTAGTAATCGAGCGCCGTGCCGTCGGGCGGATTCTGCGCCGTCGGCTCATCGGGCGGCAGCGGCGTGTCGGTGTTGGCGTTCCAGCGCACGCGATAGGCGTCGGCGGGCTTGTAGAGATATGCGCCTGTGGCCGCCGCGGCCGCCGCTGTCTCGCGCAACGGGGCGAAGTCGTCGAGGATCCAGAACGAACGGCCGTGCGTCGCCACGATCAAGTCGTTGCCGTGCACCGCCAGGTCGCGCATCGAGCTCGCCGGCAGGTTGAGGCGCAACGACTGCCAGTGATCACCGCCGTCGAACGACACATACACGCTGCGCTCGGTGCCCGCGAACAGCAGGCCGCGCTGCACCGGATCCTCCCGCACCACATCCACCATCTCGTTCTCGGGAATGCCCGCCACGATCTCCGTCCACGTCTTGCCGCCGTCTCTGGTGCGGAGGATGTGCGGATGCAGGTCGTCCAACCGCAGGCGATTGATCGCGGCGTAGGCGGTGAGCGTATCGAAGTGTGAGGCCTCGATGATCGACACCTTGCTCCACGGCGTGAGCGCCGGCGGGGTGACGTTCTGCCAGCGGGCGCCGCCGTTATGCGTCACCCACAGCTGCCCGTCGTCGGTGCCGGCCCAAATCAGATTGACCCGCTGGAACGACGGCGCGATGGCGTACACCACGCCCTTGTGCTTGCCCTTCTCGGGATCGAGCGCCGCGAACACGCCCAGGCTCGCGGGCACGGCCGCCGAGTCGCGCGTCAGATCGGGACTGATCGTGGTCCAAGTGCGACCGCCGTCCAAGGTCTTGAAGATGACGTTCGAGCCGAGATAGAGGATGTGCGGGTCCACGGGCGAGAACACGATCGGCATCGTGCGCACGAAGCGGTACTTGCCGGAGCGCACCGCTTCGGGCGACACGTCTTCCACCTGCCCCGTGTTCCAGTCGAAGCGCGACAGCTTGCCGCCGTAGATGAGATTGGGATGCAGCGGGTCGGGCACGGCGTAGCTGTATTCTTCGGCCCCCACCGTGTGCCATTCGCGCACGGTGATCTGGCCGTCGTCGCCGCGGCTCTTCACGCCCGCCGAGCCGCTCTCCTGCTGGCCGCCGTACACCCAGTACGGGAAGCGGTTGTCGGTGTTGACGTGAAACATCTGGCCGGTGGGCTGATTGTACCACGTGCTCCAGGAAGCGCCGCCGTTCACCGTGATGATGGCGCCCTGATCGCTGGCGATCAGGATGACGCGGGAGTCGTCGGGACTGACCCAGAAGCGGTGGTAGTCGTCGCCGCCGGGGGCGCCGCGGAACGCCGCGAACGTCTTGGCGCCGTCGGTCGACTTCCAGGTGACGACGTTGGCGATGTAGAGGACGTCGGCGTTCTTGGGGTCGACCTTCACCTCGTTGAAATCGCCGTCGCGGCCCCACAGGCGCGGATCGGTGTTGACGATGCGCCAGTTCTCGCCGCCGTCGTCGGAGCGGTACACGCCGCCGTTCTTGTCGGCACCCACCACGGCGAACATGCGCCCCGGGGCGCTGGCGCTCACGCCCAGACCGATACGGCCCAGGCCGTCGGCAGCGGACGGCAGTCCATTCGTGATCTGCTTCCAGGTGGTGCCGCCGTCGGTGGACTTGTACAGACCGCAGTTGGCCGAGAGCGTCCACCCGGCTTCCCACGGCGCCTGACGCGCGGCCCACAGCGCGGCGAAGACGGTCTGTGAGTTTGCGGGATCTAGCACCACGTCCATGCCGCCCGTGTTCTCGTCCTTGAAGAGCACCTGGGTCCAGGTCTGGCCGCCGTCGGTGGACCGGTAATTCCCGCGCTCGTGGTTCGGCCCGTAGGGGTGGCCGATCACCGCGGCGAAGACGCGGTTGGCGTCTTTGGGATCGACCGCGAGCTGCGCGATTTGTTGACCATCCCGCAGGCCTAAGTGCGTCCACGAGCGGCCCGCGTCGAGCGACTTGTAGATGCCGTCGCCCACGGAAAGGTCCGGCCGCTGCAGGCCTTCCCCGCTGCCGACGTAGATCGTGTTGGGATCCGACGGCGCCACGGCGATGGCGCCGATCGAGCCGGTCGACTGGTCATCGAAGATCGGGGTCCACACGCGGCCGTAGTCGGTGGTCTTCCACACGCCGCCGTTGTTCACACCGATGTAGAACAAGCCCGGCTGGCCCGGCACGCCCACGCCCGCGACGGTTCGGCCACCCCGGAACGGGCCGATCATGCGCCAGCGCAGATCGGAGAAGAGGCTGGGGTTCTGTTGGGCGTGGAGGGGCGCAGCGCCGAGCGTGGCGAGCGCGAGGGCGACAAAGAGCGGCGTCCGGATCGGCATGATTGCGAGCTCCAGATGGTGGTTCACACGATTCTCCGCGCCGCCGCCCGAAACCGCGTCGCGTCGAGCAGCCGCGCCGCCGATTGATCGGGCACCGCCATGCGGCCGTCGTTGCTCATCGACAGTTTGATCACGTCCGTACCGCGGCCGTACCACCGCGCCGACGGTTCGAGGTCGGAAGGATAGCTGCACAGCGGCAGCGCCGCGACGGCGAGCGGCGCTTGCGAGCCGATGCCCGATTCGGGCATCGTGCCGGCCCACAGGCGCGCACCGTATTCTTCCGCCACCCGGTAAATGCGACACACCTCCGACAGACCGCCCACGCGGTGCACTTTGATGTTCCAGACCTTCGGGCCTTCGAGCTCCATCACCTGGCGCGCGATGCTCGCGCTCTTGAGGGTCTCATCGAGGCAGATGGGCGTCACCAGGTTCTTCACGAGCCAGGTGTGGCCCACCAGCTCGTCGGGCGCGAGCGGCTGCTCGATGTAGAGCAGGCCCGCGGCGTCGAGCGCGCGCAGGTTGGCCTCATGCCGCGGCCACTCGTAGGCGCCGTTGGCGTCCACCGTGAGCGACAGGTCGGCCCCGGCCATCCCCACCCGTGCCGCGTTCACCGCCACCGAATCCCAGCCCGGGGCGACCTTGATCTTCACGCGGCGGTAACCCTGCTGCAGCGCCTCGTACACCCGCGCCGTCAGCGTCTCGGGGCGGCGGTCCTGCGGAATGCCCAGCGCCATGCCGCAGGGCACGTCGGCCGCGGCGCTGACCCCCAACCGCTCGGCCAGAAGCGTCGCCAGCCCGACGTTGCGGCGGGCGGCCTCCAGGTCCCAGGCGGCGGTTTCGACGCCGGCGCGCGCGAACGGGTTGCCGCGCACGTTCTCACGCAGCGCCGCGTCGACCGCCTCGGCGTCCGCGAATTCGCGGCCTACCACGCGCGGCAACAGCACGCGTCCGATCAGGTCCGCCGCCGATGACAGGGTCTCCTCGGAGTAGAACGGCAGGTCGAACGGCGGGCTCTCGCCGTAGCCCGCGTGGCCGGCGTCGTCCTTGAGAATGATGATGAGCGAGCGGCGCTCTTTGATGGCGCCGCCCGAGATAATGAAGGGCTCGACCAGCGGCAGGGCCAGCTCCCACATCTCAGCCGTGGTGATGCGCATCGGCCAACTCGAGAAAGTGGAGCGTGCCGTCGCGGCGATGGAGCTGACCGGCGGTTTCGGCGTCGAGCAGCGCGGCGACCAGTCCGTCGTCCGGATGAAACACCAGCTGATGCAACGCCCGCTCGGTGCGCGAGCCGGCGGTGGCCGCGTATTCGCTCAGCGGCAGCTGAAAGAACGTGTGCAGCTGCACCGCCGAGCAGCCGCGCTTGGCGTACTCGACGATCATCTTTCCGGAGCAGATGTTGCCGGTGCCGCAGAGCGGGCGCTCAGGCGGGCGGGCGGTCAGTCGGTCGAGCACACGGAGATTCCTCTCGCTCAAGTCCCATCCCCCATACGCCACCCCCCGCTCCGCGTCGAACAGCCGATTGAATACGACCAGCGCGTCGGCGCCGCTGGAAGCGCGCACCATGTCGAGCTGAAAGTCGTCGTCGAAGCGCGCGTTCATCAGTTTCATCGCCAGGCGTACCGGCCCGGGCGCGGCGGCGCGGATCTGCGCCGGCACCTCGCGCAGCCAGCGCAGAATCTGGTCGCGCTCCCGGGCGAGCTGGTCGCCCGCGAGCGTCGGCGAGAAATCCTTCTCGGCCAGGAGCGGCCCCTCACCCCAAGCCCGCGCCAACTGCGCAGTCGTGAAGCGGTACTCGGCCGCGCGAAACGGCTCGTCCAGTCGCGGCAGGTGGTACTTCACCGAGGGCACCGCCAGCAGCCGCCCCGCGCGGGTCAAGTCGCGGCCGGCGCGCACCAGGGCGAGGTAATCCTCGAACGAGCGATCCCAGCCCCGCCCCTTCCACGTGACGGTCCAGCCACGCCGCTGCTCGACCGTCATCTTGCTCTCGTGAATCGCCCAAGCCGCCATGGACTGCGCGCCGGCTTCGTCCTGAGCGATGACGGTCTTGAGCACGACGAACGCGAGGCCCGCCGCGGCGTCGGCTTCGAGCTGCTGCGCGTTGAGCGACAGCTGGCCCGACCCCTTGCCGATGGGATGCGGCAGCGCCGCGCCGAGATATTCAGCCGTCAGATCGACGCCGTAGACCTCGCGCACGTGCGCGGGAAAGTCCCGCGGCAGCCCGCCGGCGAAGCGCTCGAAGTCAGCGGCGAGCCGCGCGCGCATCCTGCACGGCTTGCCGCACCGCCAGACGCTCCGCCGGGTCGAGCGGCGGGCCCCAGGGGTCGTCGCAGGCGTCGTCGGGAAGCGCACCTTCGGCCGCGGCCGCCCACAGCATCCGCCGCACGTAGCCTTCGACCGGCTCGGCGAACGTCACGCGGGCGAAGTCGTCGCACAGCTCATCGAGGCGCGCGAACGTCGTGTGGTCGTCCACGGCGCGCGCGCGCAGCAGGTCCACTTGCACGTCGGTCAACGCCGCGCCCATGCCGATCAGCGCGGCGCGCGCACCCAGGGTCAGCGACTCGCCCAGGAAGCGGTCTTCCCCCGTGATCAGCAGTTTGCCGGGATGGGCGCGCACCCGCGCGGCGACGCGGCGGAACGTCGGCACGCTGTCGAGCGTCGCGACCTTGATCCCCACGACGCCCGGCAGCGCGAGGATCTGGTCGAGCGTCGCATCGTCGTAGGCGACGCCGCCCGCGCGCTCATAGAGATAGAAGGCGAGCACCGGCAGCTCGGCGGCCAGCGCCTGATGGTAGCCCACGGGATCGTCGCGGCGCGGGAATGCCAGCAGCGCGTCGGCGCCGCCGGCCTTCGCCTCGCGGGCCATTCCCGGCGACGTGGCACCCGCCACGATCACCCGGTCGGGCAACGCGCGGCGCCACGCGGCGAGGACGTCACGACGCTGCGGCGGCGTGAGGTGCGGCCCGCGGCCCGTGTGCGCCCAGACCGCGACACCCGCCACGCCCTGCCGCGCCAGCCAGCGGGCGTAATCGTCCTGCGCGTCTTGCGCTATGGCGTCTCCCCGGAACGGCACGGGGACCGCCGGGATCAATCCCCAGTCCAGGCGCGCCGCGAGGTCGGTCATCCGGCGAGGCCCGCGCGTGCGTTGCCTGATTCGATCTTGGCGCGGTCTTTCGCAGACAGCTCGAGCAAATCGAGCTTGGCGACGGCGTTCTCCGGCAGCCGCAGCGGCTGGCCCGTGCCGAACACGAAACGCTCCAAGCCGACCGTCGCGAGCAGCGTCTCCAGGTGATCCTCCGGCGGGCCCCAGATCCAGCAGATGTCCCACCAGGTGCGCCGCGCTTCTTCGGGTGTCGAACCGAAGTGCACCTCCTCGATGAAGCCGCGGTCGGCGTGCGTCACGAGCAAGTGCACGTCTTCGTCGCTGCGGATTAACGCGCGGACGGCGGCCGGCGTGAGGTCGGGCACGCGGTCGTTGGGATGGCGCTGGCGCAGGTCCTCGAGCCGCACGGCGAGCGTGAGCGGCAGCTTGGCCGCGCCGCACGCCGCCGCGAGCACCCGCATCTCCGGCCCAGCAGGCTCGAGACCGAAATAATGCGGATCGCAGCGCACGGCGGGCGCACCCTGCGCGCTCGCGTCGCTCAGGACTTCTTCCCACTTGTTCAGGCCCGGGTGCACGCATGGCACCGGCTTGAGCTGTCGGTGCGCGCTGCAGGTCTCGTACAACCAGGCGTTGCCCTCGGTGGGGTCGCGCCAGAAGAGACTGGGCAGGTGCGTCACCCACGCTTCGTCGATGCCGGTGCGCTGCATGGCGGCCAAGACGGCGTCGGGGGACGTGCCCGGGACGCGCGCAAACGGGTAGGCGCCGAGGAAGGCGTTGGCGTCGATGCGCATCAGTCGCCCGGGAACGCGCCGCGCGGGAAGATGCGGCCGGCGTTCTTCCATTTGACCAGCTCGAGCTCCGCGGGCGCGAGCAGGTGCGTCAGATAGCGCAGCTTGGCGAGCCCCGTGCACATCGTGATGTCCGAGCCCCACAAGAGCCGCTCCGCGCCGACGCCCGCCACGCACGCTTCCAGCATGCCACCGTCCACGCCCGAGCCCGAGAGGTCCACGAACACGTTGTTGTGGCGCACCAGGGCGTGCAGCGAATGGCGCCAGTCGCCGCCGCCGCCGATGTGAGCCAGGATGAAATTCACCTGCGGATGGCGGGCGGCGAGGGCGCACAGCTCGACAGCGTCCGATGCCTCCTGACCCGGCCAGTCGTGGCGGCGGTGCTGCCAGATGTGGTGCAACACCGGGAAGTGGTGGCGCTCGGCCGCGGCGATCACGGGATCGAGCAGCGGATCGTTGGCGCGGCGGCTCGCCGCGAGCTTCAAGCCCACGGCGCCGAGTTTGGCCGCGCGGTCGATCTCGGCCGTGGCGTGCGCCGTGTAATTCGGGTTGACGGTGACGTAGCCGCGGATCTTGTCGGGATGCTCGCGCTGCAACGCGAACAGCGCGTCGTTGCCGGCGGTGGCGTCCGCGGGCGAGGGGAAATACACCGGCGACGTGCGGCCCCAGCTGCCGAGGATCGACGCCACGTGGATCGAAATGCCGATCTTCTCACCCGCTTTCAGCCGGCTGGCATTGCGCTCGCGCCAGTCGGCGCGCGGCGAGGCCGCATGGTGGAAGTGCGCATGCACGTCGATCAACATGCCGGGGAATTTGACTCGTTTCCTTGCTTCCGGCGACGGGCCACGGGAGCTAGGTTTGAGCCGCGAAGGCCGTCATCTCTCGACCGCGGAGGAGTCCCCATGCGTCTCGTGGATCGCGCCAAGAACATCCTGCTCACGCCCAAGACGGAGTGGGCCGCCATCAGCGCGGAAACGACCAGCATCAAGGACCTCTACCTGGGGTACGCCGTCATCCTCGCCGCCATTCGCCCCATCGCCAGCATCATCGGCTTCGGGGTGTTCGGCCTCCACGTCCCCTTCAGCGACGTCGTCTACCGTTGGCCGCTCGACACCGCGATCGAATACGCCGTCGTCGCATACGCGCTGTCGCTGTGCGGGGTGTTCGTGTTCGCGCTGATCATCGACGGCCTCGCGCCGACCTTCGGCGGCCAGAAGAACCAGCTGCAGGCCCTCAAGGTCTCGATCTACGCGTCCACCGCGAGCTGGCTGGCCGGGATCTTCGGAATCATCCCGGCGCTGAGTATTCTCGGGCTGCTGGGGTTATACAGCCTGTACCTGTTGTACGTGGGCCTGCCGGTCCTGATGAAGTCGCCCCAGGATAAGGCGATGGGGTACACGGTCGTCACGATCATCTGCGCG
>DATLWA010000040.1:0-8966 GCA_035576905.1 Gemmatimonadales bacterium | reverse complement strand
CGCCGTCGTCGAGCTTGGCTTTGTCGCTGAAGCCCAACGTCGCGTAGCGCGATTTGAACTTGCGCGCGTCTTGAAAGAAGCAGATGACCTTGTCGTCCTTGGCGTACGCGGGCATGCCGTACCACAGCCGCGGTACGAGCGACGGCGCGCTGGCCATGACGATCGCGTGCACGCGCTTGGCCATGGCGCGATCCGGTTCCGCCATCGCGGCGATCTTCGCGAGCACGACGCTTTCGCCCTCGGTCTTGCCCCCTTTCAGCTCCTGGACGTACTCCTTCATCGCGGCGCGCTCCTCGGCCGTGAATCCGGTGCGCTTCTTTGGGCTCATCGAGGTCCTCCCACGGGTTTCAGAGCGGCTCCACGCGCCGCGCGACCTGGAGCGGCGCCACCGGTCGGCGGAACAGATCGAACAGCGATGCGCGGTGCGGGATCACCAGCACCGCGTCACCCGCGGGCTCCGGCACGAGCCCCTCGAGCGTCACGAACGCCGCCGCGCCGCGGGGCACGGCCCCGACATCCACACGCCAGCGCCGTCCATGCCACGACAGGTCCTGTTCCAGGAAAATGTCGTCATCGACCTTGTATACGCCGGCAGCAACGCGCTCTCCCGAGCGGTAGAACAGGGGATCGAAGGGCTCGCCCTCGTGGCGCCTGAAGTTCTCTTCGGCGGCCGAGTCGTAGTCCTCGAGCGCCGCGACGTTGGCCCGCCACTCGAGATGATGGCGCAGCTCGTGGCTCAGCGTGTCCCACGCCTCGCGCCGCCAGTCGAATGCCGCGTCGCCGCGCGCCAGGGCCCGAAAGGAGCCGTGATACAGGAGGATGCGGGAATGCAGATCGGCGCCGTTGCCGCTCCACTCCAGCGGCACGCATTCGCCCAACGTGTACACGCCGGCATGCACGGGGTGCGGCACCGTGGTGGCGCGAACGTCCACGGCCGCGATGCCATCGTGGAACTCCGCGGGGATGTCCTTAGCGAGGCGCTCGATGAGCGCACGGAACGATGGCAAATCCATTCATCCCGTGATCTTTTCCTTGATGTAGCCCACGAGCTGCGCCGCCGCGACGCGCACCTGCTGCAGCGTGTCGCGGTCGCGCACGGTGACCGTCTGATCCTGCGTCGACTGGCCGTCGATCGTGATGCCGAAGGGCGTGCCGGCCTCGTCCTGGCGGCGATAGCGACGGCCGATCGATCCGCCGTCGTCGTAGAACACGTTGAAGTGACGGCGCAGGTCGTCGAAGATCTTGCGCGACAGCTCCGGCATGCCGTCCTTGTTCACGAGCGGGAAGACGGCCGCCTTGAGCGGAGCCAGCGCGGGCGCGAGCTTCAGCACGACGCGCTGCTCACCCTGGACTTCCTCTTCCCGGTACGCGTCGCACAACACCACCAGCGTCGTCCGGTCCGCCCCCGCTGAGGTCTCGACCACGTACGGGATGAAGCGCTCGTTCGTCGTAGTGTCGAGGTAGTCGAGCTTCTTCCCGGAGTGCTGCTGGTGGTTCTTGAGGTCGAAGTCGGTACGGTTGTGAATTCCCTCGAACTCGTGCCAGCCGAACGGGAACTCGTACTCGATGTCGTAGGCGTCTGTGGCGTAGTGCGCCAACTCGTCCTTGCCGTGCTGATGCCAGCGCATTTTCTCGGGCCGGATCCCCAGGCCCTGCAGCCACTTGAGGCGCTCGGCGCGCCAGAACTCGAACCACTCGCCTTCGCTCCCCGGCTTCACGAAGAACTGCATCTCCATCTGCTCGAACTCGCGCGTGCGGAAAATGAAGTTGCCGGGCGTGATCTCGTTACGGAACGCCTTGCCGATCTGCGCGATGCCGAACGGGACCTTCTGGCGTGACGACTGCAAGACGTTCAGGTAGTTGACGTAGATCCCCTGCGCTGTTTCCGGCCGCATGTAGACCACCGCCGCGTCTTCCTCCACCGGTCCCATGAACGTCTTGAACATCAGATTGAATTGCCGCGGCGCCGTGAGCGTCCCCTTGGTGCCGCACACCGGGCATTGCGCGTCGGGCTGGCCGGGCGTGCCTTTGATTCTGGGGTCGTCGGCGCGGAAGCGGTTCTTGCAGTGCTTGCAGTCGACCAGCGGATCGGTGAACCCAGCCACGTGGCCCGAGGCTTCCCACACCTTGGGATGCATCAGGATCGCGGCGTCCAGGCCCTCGATGTCCTCGCGCTCGTGCACCATCGAGCGCCACCAGCGCTCCTTGATGTTCTTCTTGAGCTCCACGCCCAGCGGCCCGTAATCCCACACCGAGCCGAGCCCGCCGTAGATCTCCGACGACTGGAACACAAACCCGCGTCGCTTGGCGAGCGACACGAGCTTGTCCATCAGGTTCTCTGGCATAAGGACGCGGAAGTTAAGAGGAAGCGGGAGACGCGGGCAACCCGAACGCGTCGCGCGTGGCCCGCTCCGCGAGCGTCGCGATGGCGGCCGCGTCGAGCGTGGCGCCGTCACCGCCGTACGCCGCGAGGCCCGCGCCATCGTCCACCCGGCCCGCGATGACGGCCACGCCCTTGCGCGCCGCCTCGGCGCGGCGGATCACCTCGCCGGTCGCCTTGCCGACGCGCGACGTGCGGTCCAGCGCGCCCTCGCCCGTGACCACCAGATCGGCCTTCGCGAGCGCGGCATCGAATCCCACCCGGTCCAGCACCCAGGCGGCGCCCGGGACAATCCGGGCTCCAGCGAAGAACACGAGCCCCGCGCCGAGGCCGCCGGCCGCACCGCCGCCCGGCAACGTCGCCAGCTCGGGATGGCCCTGGCCGGCCATCACCGCGGCCAGCCGGTCCAACCCCGCCGCAAGCCGGGTGATGTTCTCGGGCGTCGCCCCCTTCTGCGGCCCGAATACGGGCGCGGCGCCCTCGGGTCCCACGAGCGGCGTCGTGACATCGGCCAGAGCGACGACCTGCGCCTCGAGACCCCAGCCGCTGGCGCACGTGGCCAGGTCCGCCAGCGCGCCCCCGCCCTCGGCCAACGGCGCGCCGGCCGCGTCCTGAAACGTCCAGCCGAAACCGCGGGCCGCCCCCGTGCCGCCATCCACGGTCGCGGACCCGCCCATCCCGACCACCACGGTATGCGCGCCGCGATCCACCGCCTCCCACAAGAGCTCGCCCACGCCGCGCGTGGTCGTACGGAGCGGATCGCGCGCTTCGGGCGGCAGCAGCGCCAGTCCACACGCGGTGCTGCTCTCGAGGATGGCCGTCTCGGGATCGATCCAGCCGAGCTCGGCCGCCACCGGCATGCCGAGCGGCCCGCTCACCTCCACGCGTTCGCGCAGCGATCCGGGCGGCAGCACCGCATCCAGCAGGCCGTCGCCCCCGTCGGCGATGGGGCACACCAACACCGTCGCCTCAGGCATCGCGCGACGCACGCCGGCGGCGATCGCGTCCGCGACGGCACGTGGACTGAATGAGCCCTTGAAGGCAGCCGGAGCCACAAGAATGAGCTTGCTCAGGTCAGCACCTCGCATTAAGCACGAAATCGTGCATTATGCGGTAGAAAAACACGTGAATCCAAAGCCGACAAGTGTTGCCGTGATTAAGCTTACAGATCGGGCACCGTTTTTGCTAATACGAGGAACCCGGAAGCTCACTGTAAAGGGCAAACCGCCGGTGACGGCGGGGCGCAAAACCAGGGATCTCAGTGGACCGAGACGGCCCGGTTGCCAGGAGCTAGCAGCTAGCTCGCGCCAAGCCCTTTTGAGCATCGCCTCGCTCACATCGGGTTCTAGGGCGCACGGTGTCGGGCAGGTGATAGCCCCCTAAGCGAAAGCTTGGGGGGTTTTCGTTTATGGGAGCAAATACAGGGTGTCCGTCCCCCGAATCTTGCTCACATCCACCGGCACCACCCACAACTGACCCCGCCGCCAGCGCGGCATCTGATCGCGGTAGTGACCCGACATCGGATGCCCCGACTGGCCGGTCGGCAGAATGAACCCACCAGCACCGTCGACGTCGCCGAAATCCACCACATGGCGCAGCGAGGGCCCGTAGTCGCTCGCGAAGGGCGGCCGCCGGCCCCCACTGACCGCCACATCGACCGTGTACGTGTCGCCGCCGTTGGAAAACGGTCCGACGTTGAACCCGAAAATCCTATTGAGCAACCCGACGGCGCCCAGCGGGTGCTCCATGATCGTGCGATGCGCGCGGCCCCACGGCGCATCGGCGCCGTGCACCAGCGCACTGTCCATCGCCCGCCGCTCGAGCGCTCGCATGTCCTCGTGCCATGGGCTCGCGCCCTCCGCCATCCACCGATGCAGCGTCCCTGCCGGATGATAGGTCGGCAGGCGGGTTTCGTAGGTCTGATACAGCAGCTCGCGGTACCACGTCCAGAAGATCGTCGGCTCGCGCGCGCCCTCGGCCATCGCACCGTCCCACGACCTGAGCCGCTGCGCGATGTCAGCATGCCCGGCGTCGCCCGCGGCGCGAGCCGCAATCTCCCGGAAGTCGCGCGCGAACAGATCCACCTGGTCCAGCTGATGACTTGCGACTGAAGCCGCTGTCGCGGCGCTGTCGCCGCGCGTCAGCTCGATGATGCGCTCGGCGCGGTAGGGCAGCTCGTACGAGTTCGAAATGAACGGCTCGTCACCGCGAATCACCCGGTTGTTGGCCGTGACGATCATGCCTTCCGGCGGATTCACGGCGTGCGGCAGCTCGGGCGTCGCGACGTAACGCGTCCAGCGGCCGGCGTCGGTCCATCCTGCCGTCGGCAGCATGCCCTTCCCCGCGGCGCGCACCGGCACGTGCCCCGCCAGGAAGTAGGCGATGTTGCCGTCGGCATCGCCGTACACGACGTTCTGCTCGGGCGAGCGAAATCCCGCTACCGCCGCCTGGAACTGCGCCAGCGTCGTCGCGCGGCCGAAGCCCAGGACCGCGCCGAGCTCGTCGCTGGCACTGTCCTGCGCCACCCACCGCATGGCGAGCACCCGTCCCGCGGAATCCGCGGTCCAGCCTGCGTCCACGAGCGGTCCGTGCGCCGTGCGACGACGGGTGTAAATGACCGCTGCGCCTCCCTTCACCGCGATCGTTTCGGCGACGGCCGTGACCGGCGCCCAACCCGTGGCCGTCCGGACGCGCGTCGAATCGGCGTTGAGCTGCTCGACGACGAAATCCATGTCGTCCACCATCGCGTTGGTGAAGCCCCAGCCGAGGCGCGCGTTGTGGCCCAACACCACGACCGGCACGCCCGGAATCGTGGCGCCCACCACCTCGTAGCCGGGCGCGTGCGCACCCACCAGGTACCAGATCGACGGCGCGCGCAGCGTCAGGTGCGGATCGTTAGCGAGAATCGTCTTGCGGGAAGCCGTCCACCGCGGGCCCACCGCCCAGGCGTTGGAGGCCGTGGGCAGCGGGTCGAAATCCACGGCGGCAAGGGCGTTGGAGCGCTTCCCATTCCCGAAATGCGGCAGGATCACCGGAGCGGTGTCGGGATAGGACGGCAGCAGCTCCGTGGCGCCCTTGGCTCCCAGAGTATGGATGGCGTTCGCGAGCGCCACTTCTTCGCCGTCGGAATGCAGCTCCCACGACTGCAGCACGCCGATCACGACCGTGTGCTCGGGGAGCCAGGGCTCGGGATCGTGGCCCAGGATGCGGAATTCGAGCGCCCGATTGTGACGGGCGATCCAGGCGTTGACGCCGCGGGCGTAGGCGGTGAGCACGCGCCGCGAATCGGGGCCGGCCGCGGCCAGACGGGCCCGCGCGATCCGCGGCATCTCGCGCTCGCGCATCGCGCGGTCGGTGGCGACCGTCTGCGCCCCGAACAGCTCGCTCAAACGGCCCGCGGCGGCGTGGCGCAGCAGGTCCATCTGCCACAGCCGCTCGCGCGCATGCAAGTAGCCGATCGCGGTGAACAGATCGTCTTCGTTGCGCGCCATCACGTGGGGAACGGCCAGCGAATCGAATACGAC
This sequence comes from Gemmatimonadales bacterium, assembly GCA_035576905.1. Classification (GTDB taxonomy): domain Bacteria; phylum Gemmatimonadota; class Gemmatimonadetes; order Gemmatimonadales; family GWC2-71-9; genus DATLWA01. Next base: position 3,062 of record DATLWA010000040.1, on the reverse strand, counting down.
GGCGACCGGGGCGCTCAAGCCCGGGACCTGCTCGCGCCCCTGGAGCGGCGGGACGATCAGCTTGAGCCACAGCCAGGCCGCGGCGACGCCCCAGAACACCACGAGGCCGAGGCCGCCGAGCCCCCACCAGAGCTTCCGCTTCACGGCACTTCGATGATCTGATCGCGGCGGGTGCCGACCGAGACGTAGCGCATCGGGCAGCGCGCGAGATCCTGCAGCCGGTCGAGATAGGCCCGGGCGGCGGGCGGCAGGTCGGCCAGGCGGCGCACCGCGCTGGTGGGCTTCTCCCAACCGGGGAGCTGCTCGTAGACCGCCCGCACGCGCGCGATGCTCTCACCGTCGGCCGGCATGGTGTCCAGCTCTTCGCCGTCGAGCATGTAGCCCACGCACACGGGGATCGTGGCGAACGTGTCGAGCACGTCGAGCTTGGTGACGGCCAGCCCGGTGAGGCCGTTCACGCGCACGGCGTAGCGCACCACGACGGCGTCGAACCAGCCGCAGCGCCGCGGCCGCCCCGTGGTGGCGCCGAATTCGCCGCCCAACTTGCGGATCTCTTCGGCCACGACCGGCTCAGCTTCGGTGGGGAGCGGCCCGTTGCCGACGCGCGTCGTGTACGCCTTCACCACACCCAGCACCGCGTCGATCGCTGTGGGACCGATCCCCACGCCCACCGCGGCGCCGCCCGCCGTCGTGTTGGACGACGTCACGTACGGATAGGTGCCATGATCCACGTCGAGCAGCGCGCCCTGCGCGCCCTCCAGCAGCACCGCCTCCCCACGCGCCAGCGCCTCGTACACCACGCGCCCGGCGTCCACCGCCAGCGGCAGCAACCGCGGCGCGAGCCGTTCCAGCAGGGCGACGTGCTCCTTGGCGTCGGCGCGCTCGGGGTACCCCAGGAGGCCGAGCATCTGGTTCGCCTCCTCGACGCGGACGCAGACGCGGGCCGACGCCGTCGCGAGGTTCTTGAGGTCGCCCACGCGGATGCCGCGGCGGCCGTACTTGTCCTCGTAGGTCGGTCCGATGCCCCGCCCCGTGGTGCCGATCCGGTCTTTCTTCTCACGCGCTTGATCGAGCAGCTTGTGGAACGGCAGCGTGAGATGGGCGCGGTCGGACACGTAGAGTTTGCCGTCGTACTTCACGCCGCGCCCGGCCAGCGCGTCGAGCTCGGTGAAGAACGTCTCGGGATCGAGCACTACGCCGTTGCCCACGACGCACACGGCGCCCTGGAGAATGCCGGAGGGGATCTGGTGCAGCACGAACTCGCCGGCGCCGGTGTCGACCGTGTGGCCGGCATTGGCGCCACCCTGGTAGCGCACGACGAGGTCGGCGCGCTCGGCGAGCACGTCGACGACCTTGCCCTTCCCTTCATCGCCCCATTGGGCGCCGACCACGACGACGCAGTGCGTCTTTGGCCCGAACACGACACCCCCAATAAAAAAGCCCCTCGCGGGGCTGGTGTATCCTCTGAGGAAAACTATAGGTGCAAGTTGAACAGTCAACAGCCCTGCTCGGAGAGTACCCGCGCTACCGCAGCAGCAACCTGGCTTACGCCCTCTAGGCTGAGCCGCTCCGGCTGATCGCTTGGTCGGTGCACTACGGCCGCCGTGCGCCAATCCCCTTTCATTATTGTGAAGCACTCTGCCGCGCCGTGGGCTAGGACCCTGCCGTCGACAATCACGGGGAAAAAGGCGCGCGCTTTGGTGCCGAGGGCCTGGGCGATGGCCTGGCCTACCGGACCGGTCCTGTGTCGTAAGACGCGGACGGCGCCGCGGTCGTCGATACCGTCGAAATTGATGACGGTCGTGCCCGCGAGCAGCTGCGGCCGCTCGCGCACCAGCGCGCGCGCGCCCAGCAGGCCCAGCTCTTCGGCGTCGGTGAAGATCACGCCCACCGGCGCGTCGGCGGGCAGTTGGTCCATGGTCGCGAGAACCGTCAGGAGACCGGTGGCGTTGTCCACGGCGCCGGGTGAACGGTCGGTGATGCGGTTCAGGGCCAGCAATCCCGCCCCAGCCACCGCGGCCAAACCCGCCCACAGCGAGAACCAGAGGCCGAGGAGGCCGAGCGGGATGAGGGCGGCGGCGCCGAGGCGGGCGAGCATCGAGAGCGGTTGCCCTTTGGCGTCGGAATGGGCCACGAGCCACGTGGTAATCCGCGTGCGCGGACGCACGCCGATGAGTGTGACGGCGTCGGCGGCGCGGGCCCGGAAGCGGTGCTCCATCGCGACGTAGCCGCGCGCCTCGAGCTCGCGCCGCAAGATGTCGCGCACGCGCGCGTGGCCCGGTGATCCGGTGAGACGGGGGACGGCGAGCTCCGCGAGCAGCGCGCGGAGGTCGGTCACGCCACGACGAGGCGGGCGACGCGCTCCCGGTCGGCGGCGGCGAGCGGGGCGAGCGGCGCGCGCGGCGGACCGCCGTGCAGACCGACCGCGTCCATCGCCGCCTTGATGCCGGCTGGCCCGAGGGCACCGACGATCTGCTTGTCGAGCGGCCCGATGCGCTCCTGTAGGACCTTGGCGCGCGCTTTGTCGCCCGAGCGGAACGCGGCGTACAGCGCGACGCAGTCCGCCGCGGCGAAGCAGGCGGCGCCCACCACGCCGCCGTCGCAGCCCAGCTCGAGCGCCTGGTAGAGCAGCGAAGCGGAGCCCACCAGCACCGACCATTGCGGGACAGCGGCGCGGTAGGCCGCGAGGTTCTTGGGATCGCCCGAGGAATCCTTCGCGCCCACAATGCGCTCGTGCCCGGCCAGCTCGACGAGCAGCTCGGGCGGCACCGTCACGTGCGCGTACTTGGGAATGTTGTAGACGAGCACGGGAATCGGACTGGCGTCGGCGATCGCGCGGTAGTAGTCGCGGAGCTGCGCCGGCGCGAACATCGGCGCGAAGTAGCCCGGCGGCCGCACCAGCACGGCATCCGCGCCCGCGGCGGCGGCGGCGCGCGTGAGCGCGATGGCCTGGCGGGTCGATTCCGCGCCCGTGCCGACCAGCAGCCAGCGATCCTCGGGGATGACGGCGCGCGCCCAGCGCACCAGCGTGTCCTGCTCCGCGGCGTCCAGCAGGGCCGCCT
>DATLWA010000039.1:0-12171 GCA_035576905.1 Gemmatimonadales bacterium | reverse complement strand
ATGGTCTTCACACTCAAGGCCAGGCGGTCCGCTGCCTCCTGGTTCGTGTGCCCCTGCGCCAGCAGCCGCAACACGTCCGCCTCGCGTGGGCTCAGGGGCCGCGACTGCCCGCCGGCCTGCGAGTCGCCGTGAACGCGCTGCCTCTCCGGCATCAGCGTCGCATCGCCCGGCCGGGTGATGTCCACGAACGTGCGGCCATTGTGGACGGCGCGGATCGCGGTCAGCAGATCCACGTCCGCGGCTTTTTTCACGATGTAGCCGGACGCGCCGGCCTGGAGCGCGGCCTGCATGTACGCGGCATCGTCGTGCATCGTGAGCACGAGCACGCGTGCGGACGGTACCACCAGGCGCAACTGCTCGATCGTTTGGGTGGAGCCGGCGCCGGGCATCGAGAGATCGAGCAGCACCACGTGCGGCACGGCGGCCTGGGCGTGTGCGATCACCTCGGGCCCGGCCGCGGCCTCGGCCACCACCTCCATGTCGGGTTGGGCGTTGATGAGCAGCTTCAGCCCGGCCCGGAGGACGGCGTGGTCGTCGGCGATGAGCACGCGGATCTTCGACATTGGCGCTACGCCCCGTTCACCGGAAAGTGCGCCGTGATCGAGGTCCCGGCCCCCGCACGCGATTCGACCGTCACCGAGCCGCCCAACAGGGCGGCCCGCTCGCGCATACCCTGTAAACCGAGACGCCTTTGGTTTCCGGCTTTCCCCTCCGGGCGCGCTGTCGCGTCGAAGCCCGCACCGTCGTCCGTCACGCGCAGCTCCACGCCGGCCTTGTCGCGCAGCAATCGCACGCGGACGTTCCGGGCGGCCGCGTGTCGCGCGACGTTGGTCAACGCCTCCTGCAGGACGCGATACAGCGTCGTCTGTAAGATGGGCGGCAGGGCCGCCGCGTCGGGTCCCTCGATCCGCACGTCCACGGCGGTGCCGTACGTCTGGGCGAAGTCGCGCGCCTGACCCGTCAGCGCCGCGGCGAGGCCCACGTCATCGATGATCCGCGGGTGGAGTCCCCGTGCCATGCGGCCGACCTCGTGGAGTGTTTGGGCCACGGTCGCGCGCAGCCGCTGCGCCAGCTCCACGGCCTCCGCCACCGTCGGCGCGTCTTCGATCGTGCGCAATCCCACGAGCAGCGCCGTGAGCGATTGCCCGGTCTCGTCGTGCAGCTCGCGGGCGATGCGCCGCCGCTCGTCGTCCTGCGCGGTCATCGCCTGTTGGATCAGGCGCGTGCGGATCTCCTCCTGGTGCTGGCGCTCGGTGTCGTCCACGAACACGCCGATCACACCCTTGACCTCCGCGTCTCCGTCCAACCGCAACGGCGCCAACGTAACCGACAGGGGCACCGGCGCGCCGTCCCTCACGCTGACCGCGAACTGGCCCCGCACCTGGTCGGTGCGCGCGCCATCGAGCAGCGCCGCGAGCGCCCGCTGCTCGGCGGGGGGCACAAAGCGGGCCAAAGGCGAGCCGATGACGCGCGCCAGCGGCAGCCGCACGATGTCGGCGAACCGGCGGTTGCAGTACACGATGATGCCGTCGGGTGTCAGGGTCACCGCGCCGGCGTACATCTGATCGAGCAGGATGCGGTACGGCAGGTCCGCGCCCTGGAGCGTGATCACGTGCTCGCCCTCCAGCTGCGAGACCACCAGGGCGTCGACTTCGCCGGCGCGCAGGGCGCGCAGCGTCTCCTCGGCGACATGGAGCCGCCTGCGCAGCTCGGCGAGCCCGGAGGGCGTTCGGCGCGGCGCGCGGCGCTTAGCCGTCATCGTGCGGCAGCACGTCTAACCCGACCAGGACGCGCTCCACGTTCGAGAGGTCGCCGATGATCTTGCGGATCGGCGGCGGCAGCTGGCGCACCAGCGTGGGGATCACGACGATGTCGTCCCGGCGCGCCAAGTGCGGCTGGCTCACGAGATCCACCACCTCGATGTGGTACTGGCCGGCGAGGTGGGTTTCGCACAGACGCTTGAGATTGGCGAGGGCGGCGATCGACTTCGGCGTCTGCCCCGCCACGTAGAGGCGCAGCCGCCACGTCCGCCGCGCGCCGTTCTTCACTTGCTCCCCCGCTTGCGCCTCGGCTTGGGGCCGCTGCCACGCACGTCCAGTTGTTGCGCACTGCGGGCCGACCCGATCGCCACGCTGCCGTCGGCCCGGCGGCTGACGTCCACCAGTGCGATGCCGCGGTCCGTCATCACGAACTCGCGCACTTGGTTCGAGTGCGCCATGCCGCGCGCTTTGACGATCTGGAGTGTGCGGTTGCGCTCGCCGTTCGTTTCGAGATTACCCACCATCATCCAGACGTCCATCAGCGACGACACTCCGAGGTCGGTCCGCTCGGGGGCGCCGTCGGCTTCCGTCAGCGACGTGAACAGCGCGGTGATCTGTCGCAGTTTCATGAAATCGATTAGCCGCGCGATCATGGCTTTCACTTCGATCTCGCTGCCGACCGCGATCATGTTCGTTACCGGGTCCACCACCACCACCCGTGGCTGCCAGTCCGCAATGAGGCGGTGCATCGCTACGAGGTGTGCTTCCAAGCCGAGGGCCGTGGGCCGCTGCGCGTGGATGCGCAGCAGGTCGCGCCGCATCCACGGCTCGAGGTCGATACCGATCGAGCGCATGTTGCGCACGATCTGGCTCGCGGACTCCTCGAACGCGAAGTACAAGCAGCGCTCGCCCCGCCGGCACGCCGCCTCGGCAAAATGCGCCGCCAGACTGGATTTGCCGGTGCCCGCGGTGCCTGAGACCAGCACGCTGTTGCCGCGAAAGTATCCCCTTTTCCCGAACATCCCGTCCAACCCGGCCACTCCGGTGCCCACGTGCGCCGTGGACACCTGGTGCGTGAGTCCCAGGGACGTGATCGGCAAGACCGAGAGGCCGTGGTCGTCGATCAAGAACGGCATTTCGTTGCCGCCGTGCCCCGACCCGCGGTACTTCAGGATGCGCAAGCGCCGCGTGGCGCTTTGCTCCATCACCCGTTGATCGAGCAGGATCACGCAGTCGGAGACGTACTCCTCGAGGCCGTGGCGTGTCAGGCGTTCGCCCTCGCGTTCGCCCGTCACGATCGCCGTGACGCGCTTGGACTTGAGCCAGCGGAACAGCCGGTCCAGCTCGGCGCGCAGCACGAACGTGTCGGACAGTCCGGAGAACAGCCGTTCGATCGTGTCGAGCACCACACGCTTGGCGCCGATCGTGTCGATCGCGTGGCCCAAGCGGACGAACAATCCGTCGAGATCGTATTCACCGGCCTCGGTCAGCTCGGCGCGCTCGAGCCGTACGTAGTCGATCAGCAAGCGTCGGCGCGCGCTCAAACGCTCCAGGTCGAAGCCGAGGGATCGGGCGTTGGTGACGAGCTCGTCGGGGGTTTCTTCGAACGACAGGAAGACGCCGGGTTCGTCGAACTCCAGCGCGCCGCGCACCAGGAATTCCAGCGCCAGCAGCGTCTTGCCGCAACCGGCGCTGCCGCACACCAGCGTGGGCCGGCCGCGGGGCAGACCGCCGTGCGTGATTTCGTCCAGACCTGAAATGCCGGTGGGCGCCTTGGCCAGACCACGCCTGCCTGACCCATTCCCGTTCCCCCGGCGTTTCACGGAGGCAGCGGTGTGGCGGCGTACTCGTGATGTCACGACTTCCTTCCAAGGCTGCTGGCACCAAGCTTAACGCGCGGTGCTGGTGGAAGAAAGAACCCCACGCGCTCGGCGCGTGGGGTCCACTCATTCATTTCGCGGCATCAGGGAATGCCTTAGGCGCGCGCGCGGCTACCCCGCACCGCGTGGTACAACACCAGCACGACGACCGCGCCGGCGGCCGACACCAGCATGCTGTAGAGGTTGATGCCGGTGACGCCCGAGTGGCCGAAGCGATTGAACGCCCAGCCTCCCACGACCGCCCCGATAATGCCGAGCAACAAGTCTCCCAGCATTCCTTCCCCACGCTTGTTGACGACCAAGCTGCCGACGAAGCCGCCGACGATGCCGACGACGATCCAGCTGAAGATGGACATGCGAAGCTCCTTGTGACCGGCTATTTGACGACCAGCAACACCACGATGATGACCACGAGCACCAGCACGAGCGTCGTAACGGTGACGGTGTGGCTATCGGAGCTCATCGCCGCCGCCGAGTTACGCTGCGCCATCGGCGACTCAACGCCGCGCCACTCGGGACTGAGACGCGGGCCCGCCTGCGCGGTGGTGGTGCTGTCGACGCTCGCCGGCGCCGCGTTGGTGACCGCCGGCGCCGCGGGAGCGGCGAGCTGCTGCGCCCCAAGCCGCGCCGTGGACGCGACGCATAACAGCGCCGCCAGGACTACTGCAGTGCGAATCATCATAGCGCCTCCAAGAGGGTGGACATCGAGCCTCGCGCCGATGGTCCGGCACGAGGCTCGATGGGAGTCAACGTTTGCGCGTTACTGCTTCTTGATGACGCGGATCTGAAGCCCGCGGCGGTTGAGAGCACGTCCCTCGACCGTAGCGTTCGGTGCAATCGGGAACCGCTCGCCGTAACCGACGGCGGCCAGGCGCCACGCCGGCACGCCCTCGAGGATGAGCTCGTCCCGAACGGCATTGGCCCGCCGCGCCGACAACAGGTAGTTGTAGGCGAACGTGCCGACGCTATCGGTGTGGCCGGCGATCTCGAAGTATGCGATTTCGGGGTGCGCCAGCATCGACTCCGCCACGCGGTCCAGAATTGAGTCGGCCCGCGGTGAGATGTTGCTCTTGTCGAAGTCGAAATGGACGCCTTCCAGCAGCAGCGTGTCATTGAGCACGATGCAGCCGTACGAATCCATGGCGACGCCCGCGGGCGCGATCCCCTTCGTGCAGTTGTGCAGGATCACGACGGGCGGCGGTGTCGGCGCCGGAATGCGCACCGTGTCCACGCGCACGCGCACCAACGGCATGCACGCCGGGCAGTACGGCGCCGCCGGCGCCGCGCTACGGCCGTGGGTGAAGATCGAGATGCCGCCTGTGAGGATGCTGGTATAGGCACTCTTGGCGCCGGGCAGCTCTTCGTAATGCTCGAGGCCCATGCGGCCTTCGAGCCGCAGTGCCACGCGCTGGCTGACCATGTGCCGGAAGCCCAAGCCGAGGCGCGTGCCCCAGGTGGGGTGGACCTTGCGGGTGTTGCCGGTGATGCGCGTGAACTGCGTCCCGAAGCTGACGAACGGACTGGTGCGCGCGCTGAGATTCACCGTGTAGGTGACCGCCGCGAACGGCGACACGTACTTGACGCCCGAGCTCCACGCCTGCGTGATGCCGATACTGTACCCGAGGTTGTTGTTCCAGTTGTACCCCAGGCGCGCCGTCAGCTCCGGCGCGAACTGGTTGGCCGTGGGACCGTTGGCGAACCCTTGCGCCCCCAAGAAGCTGGCGAGGGCCGCGTCCGTATGGACGAACCCGCCACCGAAACTGAACTCCCAGCTGCGTTCGCGCTGGGCCGACGCGGGCTGCGCGAGCGCCAGGAACGGCAGCAGCGCCGCGAGCGTCCGTACACCCTTGAGAATTTCGATACGCATATGCTTTCTCCCGATCTAGCTAAAGTCATCGCTTCCGCCGGTGCGGAGATGCCGCACCGGCGTGCGAGGGTACGCTTACGGCAGGGTAATCGAGTTGTTGGTGCCCAAACTCACGGCGCCATTGCGCGCCAGCGCGCGGCCGAGCATCGTCGCGTTGTCCACCAGCGTGATGCTGGTGAGTGCCACGATGTTGCCCCGGAAGGTCGTGCCGGTGCCGAGGGTCGCGGAGCTGCCGACCTGGAACCACACGTTCTTCGCCTGGGCGCCGTTGATCAGCGCGATGCTGGCGGTGGTGCCCGTCGTGAGTGTCGACGCCGCTTGAATCACGAACAGCGCGTTGGGATCGCCGCCGCCGTCGAGTGTCAACGTGCCCGTCACGCCGATCGACGACGTCGAGCAATAGACGCCCGCCGGAATCGTCGTGCCGCCCATGTCGGCGGTGATGGTGGTGCCGCACGCATAAGCCGCCAGCGCGTTGTAGGCGACGGTGAGGGCCTGCTGCGCCGAGTCAGACGTGGCATCAGCCAGGTGCGTCGCACCCGTGATCGTGCAGGGCGGGAAGCCCGTGGTGGTGCTGCCCGGGAAAACGCCCACATCGGCGTTGATGGTGCCCGGAGCGCCGGCGCAGGTCACGGTCGAGCCCGCGAGGATGCCGTAGGTCGAAGCCTTACCGAGCGGGGGACCCACCGGCGGCGTGTTGGCCACGATCACCGTGGCGAAACCGCAGATGTTGCCGAGGTTGTTGCACGCCCGCACCGTGTTGCCGAAGGTCGCGAGCGTCGCGCCGGCGGCGAACATGCCGGAGCCGGGGTTGATGCTGCCGCCGTTCGCCACGACCGACCACGTGGGGACGAAGACGATGACCGCCCCGTTGATGTCGGTACCGTGGGCCACGAACTGCTGCGAGCTGCTGGGCGGCAGGCGGGCGGGATTCGGCGTGACGGCGATAGCCGCCAATTGACCCGCGGGCGGTGGGCCCTTGGGTCCGAGGTTCGTTTCGCACGCGGCCGCGAGCAACCCGGCGAACGCGGTGATGACGGCGAGACGGGCCGTGGAGCGAGTGACAGTGAACATATACGTCCTCCGAGTGATGCGAGTCGTGCAAGGCGTGATGCTCCTCGCCCGGTACGGAAGCTTGCTGGCACGCGCTGCCGGGAACATCCCTCAGGCGGATGAAAAACGGCTTAACGTTGGTGGGCGAGACGGCGGATGAGGCGACGTATCGAACGGTCTAATTCTTTCGGTGCAGGCAAAGAAAAAGGGCGGACTGTGCCGCCCCCCTTCTCCCCACAAGCCCGGGCAGCCTCGGCTGCCCGGGTGATTACCGCGGCAGGCGCATGGTGTTGTCGTCCAACGTCACGGCAGCGCGCGCCAGCGCCCTGCCCGACAGGTGGGCGCCGGTATTCATCGTGATGCTCGAGTACGCCAGAATATTCCCGGCAAACGTCGTTCCGGTACCGAGCGTCGCGGCGCTGCCGACTTGCCAGAACACGTTGCCCGGCCGCCCGCTCTTGGTCATGATCACCGAGGCGTTGGACGCCGTGGTGAGCGTGCTGGCGATCTGGAACACCCAGATGCCGCCGGCATGACCGCGCGCGTCGAGCACGAGCTGTCCGGTCAACTCCGCCGAGGACGTGAAGCAGTACACGCCGGGCGCGAGACTCTTGCCGCCCAGGTCCTGACCCGTCAACGCCGTATTGCAGGTGCGGCCGGCGAGGGTGTTGTACGCGGTCTGCGCGTCACGCTGCGCCTGATTCGCGGCGGGATCGCCGATGCGCTGCTTGCCGGTGATCGTGCCCGGTGGAAACCCGGTGACCGACAGGCCCGGGCTCGAAACACCCAGGTCGCCAGTGATGGCCGTCGCGCCGGTATTGGTCACGGTCGAGCCGCCCAACACCGCGAACGAGCCCGCGCGGCCCAGGGAGGGCGCGGCCGGTGAAGCTGTCCCCACGGAGACAAACGCGGACAGTGCCGCGGTCACCGTCACGAGGACGAGCAGCAGGATATAAAAGATGAAGCTCTTCTTGGGGTCGCTCATAGCATGCTCCAAACGGTTGGTGCTAGTGAAACCGGAGGGGCCGGAACGGCGCCCCTCCGCTCATGCTTCACAACAGGGTGTTAGTTCTTGTCGCCCTGGCGGCCCGGGTTGCCGGGAGTCCCGCCGTTCTCATCGTTGGTCAGGTTGTGGTTGTTCGAGTTGCCGGGATCGCAGCCTTCGGGGCCGTTGCCGACGCCCTGGTTGCACTTGCCGCGCTCGTGGTCCTTGCCGCTGCCGTTCCTGCCGGCGCAGCCGACGACCGTGGTGCCCGTGATCGTCACGTCGCCGACGCCGGAGGCGCCCGCGTACGCGTTACCGTCGAACGTGCCGCGCGTCAGCGTGATCGCCGCGCCGGCGAGGATGCTGCCGATGAAATGCGAATCCGTCAGCGTGGCGGCCTGAGCGACCCACCACGTCACGTTGCACGGCTGCCCGCCGACCATGACCACGGAGAAGTTCGTGCCCGTGAGCGCGCCGGTGCCGCTGGTGCCGATCTTGAACAGCCAGACCCCATTCGAGGGGCCCTTGAGCGTCAACGTGCCGGTCAACGCCGCGGCGGCATCGAAGCAATAGGTGCCGGGTGCGAGCGTCACGCCGTCGAGGGTGCCCGTGAGCACGACGTCGCAGGGCGCCGTCGCGAGTGCCGCGTACTGGCCGAGGAAGTCGTTGTACGCGCCGATGGCGGCGGCGTCGCCGATGTCGATCGAGCCGTCAACCGGGCAGATCGTCTGGGTAAAGGAGCCGGTGGGCGGCGCCTGCAACGTGCCGACGCTGCCACTGATGCTCGCGTCGGTGCAGGTCACGGCCTGGTTCGCGAGGACCGCGAACCCCGACGATGCGCTCTGCGGTGAGTTGAAGCTCCGGTCCGCGGACATCCCGCGGCTCGCGGGTCCGTTCGAATCGGTGTTACACGCGACAGTCAGCAGTGCCGCAAACGATGCGGCAACGGCCAAGCGCGCCGTCACTCGGGACAGATTGGACATGGGTTCCTCTCAACGGTTGGTGTGACGCAGGCGTACGCCGCGGTCCAGTCATCTTCGGACCTCGCTCGCCCGCATGACACAACCTGCCCGCGCGCGGCGCGGGCGGACATCCGTCGGCGGGATGAAAAACGACTTAACGCCGTGGGGGGAGCGGCCGAGCGACGGCGAGACGAATGACCTAGATCCTCGGGTGCAGAGGGGCAATCACCTCGAGACAACCAGTTGCGGCGAGTCCGACGATCAACATCGCTGCACAGCGCATGCACAGCTCCGGAAGGACGGGCCACACGGTCGCAGGGGCCCGCCACTGAAGTAGGCTGCCAGACAACAGTTATCACTCTGCAGTGACAACGGCCCCCGGGAACCCAGGGGCCGTTTCATTCTGGGACTAGGTATTCCTGACGACACGGGCGAAGCTTAGGGAAAGCCCCTAGGGGGTCACCCCTAGGATGCACGCCCGTTCCGTACCTTCGGAGGGTCTATTGCGGCAGCTTCTCACGATCGCGGCTTTGGCCGTGCTGGGCGGTTCCACCGCAGCAGCGCAAGACAGCTGGAGGGTGGAGGTGGGGGTCCAGGGTGGCTTTGCCCGGGTGAAGCCCGCCGGCACCGGCGCGAGTGATGGCATGACCCTGTTGGACGTGCCCGGCGGCAGCTTCATCTACTCGACACTCGGCTCGGCCGCACTCTACGCGATCATCCCCTGGCACAATAAGCTGGCTGTCGAGACGCAGCTCAGCGGCTCCGAGGTGAACGGCGGCGGCGGTGCGTCGTTCGCGGTGGCGCGCCTCGGCCTGCGCGGGGACTACGCCGTAACGCCGCACGTCTACGCCGCCGCCGGGGGCGTGCTCAACTACGTTCAGGGGTTCGGCAGCGATCACACGCAGCTCGGCGCGCAGGTGGCGCTGGGGTACCGCCAGCGCCTGACGAGCGCGATCAACGGCCGGATCGAAGCAAACTTCACCGCGACGGACAAGAAGGCGCTCGGCGCATTGGACATCTACGCCGTGCAGGTGGGCGTGTCTGCGCCACTCGGCCGGACCCCGGCTGCGGCGTCGCGCCACACCAGCAATCGATCGTGGGAGCCCGCCTTCGGTGTCTCGGGCGGCTTTGCCTCGATGCACGTCGTGGGCACCACCGGCGCCATCGACGGCGTGTTTCTCCCAGGCGTGGGCGGCGGTCTGTTCCTCCTCGCCCCGGTCGCCACCGCGCCCACGATGTTCGCGATCATCCCCCTCGGTGGGAAGTTGGCCGTCGAGCCGGGACTCGACTACCGCAGCGCATCGCAGGGTGGCGGGAGCGTCAAGGTGTTCAACATGGCGGTGCGGCTCGACTATGCCGTGACCGGCAATTGGTACGCCGCCGCGGGCGGCCACCTGCTCGACTTCCAGTCGAGCGTCGCCGCCTCCGGGACAGCCCACGGCGTGGACTTCGCTTGGGGCTACCGCTTCCACCTCGTGGGTGCGTTCAACGGCCGCTTCGAGACCAACTACTCGCTCAACCCCAAGAGCAGCGAGCTCGCGATTCCGGCAATTAACACGCTGAGCCTGACGTTCGGCGCGATGATGCCGTTGAAGTAGCCGCCAGAGGCGCCGGTCGGAATCGAACCGACGAATAGAGGTTTTGCAGACCTCCGCCTTACCACTTGGCTACGGCGCCGGGTGGGAAAACTAAGCCGCTCACGCCCCCTTTAACAGCTTCAGAATGTCCTGGTTCCCCTTGTCCGCCGCGATGCCGATGGCGCTCTTGCCGTCGTCGTTCTGCTGCTTGGGATCGGCGCCGTGGGCCAGGAGATAACGCGTCATCTCCACGTCGCCGCGGTTCACCGCCTCGTGCAGTGGGGCATATCCCTTGTCCTGCTTCGCGTTCACCGGGGCGCCGGCGTCCACCAGCATTTTCACCGTCTCGAAGCTGTTGGTCACCGCCGAATGCAGCGCCTGGATCTTCATCGGATTGCGCGCCGCCTGCCCCACGTCCGCGCCGCGGGCGAGCAGCAGCTTGACCGTCTCCGGGTGGCCGAAGAATGCCGCCAGCGCGAGGGGGAAAAAGCCGTCGGGCGCGTAGGCGTTGAGCAGCCCCGGATCGGCATCGAGCAGCTCGGCCACGCGCGCGGTCGCACCCACCGACGCCGCATCCCAGATGTCGAGCACCGGTCGCGCCCCGAGCAGCACCGCGAGACAATCGGGCTTGCGGTGATACAGCGCGATCAGTACGGGCGTGTAGCCCTTCTCACTGCGCGTATTCACCACGGTGCGGTCGGCAGCAATCAGCGCGCTGAGCCGCGCCACGTCGCCCGCCCGGACGATGTCGAAGATCGCGTGATCGGCCATACCTAAAACTCCACGCCTTTCCGGATTGCGATAGCCCAGCGCGAACCGGAGAAGTTCGCGGGCCCGAACCGCGCGCCGATCGCGATCTCCGCGACGTCGCCGCGGACCGAGCGCGTGGGCCCGAGGCGCAGCGCCACACCCACGTCACCGCCCTGGCGCGCCCGTTCGTCGGCGTACCACGCCCCGCCCCAATCCGCGAACGGCGCAAGTCCGATCCCCACCAGGCCCCACACCTCGTCCGCCACGAGCACGCGGTTCTCCACCGCGAGCCACGACATGCGCGTGCCGGTGAACTCGTGCGCGCCGAACAGCCGCGGGCCCGTCTGGTCGTTCCACAGGTCGAACTCGCCGCCCGGCACCGCCCGCTGGGCGGCGCCGCTTTCGAAGTGCACGATCCACGCCTGGCGCGGCAGATTCTGGCTCGCCACCGTCAACGCGAGCAACACACGCCCCGAGTCCAGACCCGACCCGGAGTAAATGCCGTGGCCCGACGCACGCAGCACCGCGAAACCGCCGCGCCACAGCGCGCTGCCTTGGGCTTTCAGCTCCGGCCCGAGCCCCGCGCGAGCGCCCGCGTAACCCCACGCGCGCGGCGCCGCCCACACGCCCAGGCGCAACACCTGCGACAGGTCCTGATCCTCGCGCCGCGCGTACGAGTTGAAGTGCTCGAGCACCGTGAAGCGCGCATGGCCCAGCTCGACGCCCGCGCCCGCCGTTCCGAACGTCGAGCGTGGGAAGGGCGCCGTGCCGGAGTCGGCGTAGTCCTCGCGCCGCCAATCGGCGCCGGCCCACAGCCGCACGTAGTCGCGCGACGATGCGTACAGCGCGTACCCCGCGGTCACACCGACGCGCAGCGCGCGCCGTTGCGTCGTATCGCTGGGCAGGCCGTCGCGAAACAGCAGCAGGCGCCGGTCCGCCGCCTCGCCGTCGGTAATCAGCGACCAGCGCGCGGACGTCTGATAGAAGGGCCGCCCCAGCTGCCAGATGCCCCATTTGCCGTCGGAAAAGCCCGTGTACTCCGCGGCGAGCGTCGTGCGCCGGCTGAAGAAGTGCGGGCTCAAGTACTGGAGGTCGAGACCCGTGCGGTCGGGGTTGTGCCGGTAGACGGCCGCGAGCGTGGTGGCGGTGCCGAGGAAGTTCTGCTCCACCATCCCCAGCTCCCAGCGCACCGACCCGCCGGCCGAGGAGAAGTTGGTCTGCGGTTTGGTGCTCCATCCGTCCGCGGTGAAGACCCGCACGCCGAGCCGCCCGTCCAGATGCACGGTGTCGAGCCGCACCTGGCGAAAGATCGACAGCGCGCGCAGCGCCCGCTCGCT
>DATLWA010000038.1:0-7348 GCA_035576905.1 Gemmatimonadales bacterium | reverse complement strand
GCACGGCGCTGTACGTGGCCTACGAACAGGCGATTTTCCTGGGTGACGACCAGGCGGTGATCGCGGATCCGAACTCCGGCTCGGGGCTGCGCGACGTCACATTCCACGACATGCGCCGCGTGATGGCGGGCCTGATGGCCTTCCCGTTGCAGCGCGTGGTCGAGCCCTACGCGGGCGGCGGCTTCGCCCTGATGGAAGTGCTCAATCCGGTCGTGGACTGCTCCGGCACGACGCCCAACAGCGACTGCACCGCGCTCGCCGACGCCGTCGCCGCCGACGATCTCGCGCACACGGCCGCGAGCAAGGCGTTCTTCTGGTTTGCGGGCGGCCTGCAGATGAACTACGGCAAGATGACGCTGTACGGGCAGTGGACCGTGACGTCGGCGGCGCGGGGCTTCCTGCTCGACGGCAACACGCACACGCTGCAGGGCGGCATCCGCTACTCGTTCGGGACCGCGAAAGAGGGCATCACCGAGCGGCAGTAGGGCGGGACAGCCAGGGCGAGCCCGCGGCGCAGAAGCGCAGCGGCCAGTCGATCGCCCGCGAGACCCCGATGCGCGGCGTGACCACAATCCGGTCACGCCGCGCTTTGTTATCCAGGATCCGCAACACGCCCCGCTGCAGCACCGCGCCGTCGAGCCGTCCCGTCACCCCCAGCGCCTCACACAACCGGGCGGGCCCGGCACATAACAGGCGGTCGGACACGCCACCCCGCCGCCGCCGCATCACCGCCAACCCCTCCAGCGGCTCCAACGCGCGAATCAGGACGGCGGCGGGATAGTCCACCGCCTCCGTGACCGCGTTGAGACACCAATGCATGCCGTAAGTGAAGTAGACGTAGGCGGTGCCGGGCGGGCCATACAACTGCTCGAGACGCGCGGTACGGCGGCCGCCCCACGCGTGACAGGCGGGATCGCGGGGACCCGTGTACGCCTCGGTTTCGACGATACGGCCGGCAGTGCGCCGGCCGCCCACGTCGCTCACCAGGATGTGACCCACCAATGCACGCGCGACGACCTTCGTGTCGCGCGCGTAGAAGCGCGCGGCGAGCGGCTTCACGCCCCGCCGGTGAGGCCCCGCTTTACCCGTGACCAGAAGCCTTCGCCCTCGACCTCGGGCGCGGCCGGCGGCTTGGGCGGCGCCGGCGCTGCTTTGGGCTCGGGTGCGGCACGCGGCTCGCTGCGCGGCATGTCGTCGGTCGGAGCACGGCCCCGGCCCGCACCGCCGCGGCGGCTGCGGCCCCGCTCAGCCTCGGGCCGCTCTTCGCGCGGCGGACGATCGGCGCGCGGCGGACGATCGGCCCGCTCGCGGTCGCCACCGTCGGCGCGCCGGCCCCGTCCACCCCGCCCGCCCCGGCGCCGGCCCCGGCTGTCGCGGCCTTCGCCGCGGTCACCACGGTCGGGGCGCTCGGGACGCTCGCCCCGCTCGACTTCCGACGGCACCACGGGCGCGCTCGCCGCGGGCCGGGCGATCGGCTCCACCGGTCGCGCCGGCACGTACTCCTGGCGCGGCGGCGGCGTGTAATTCGGATCCACTTCGACGACCCCGATCTTGGGGATCTCGGGGGCGCCGGCGCGGGGAGCACCGCCGCGCGAGCCGCGGCGAAACCGCGCGCTGCGGGCCGGCACGACGCCCGCGGGGGGCTGCGCCTCGGGCGCTGCTCGCACGGGCTCCGCGTCCCTGACGGGCTCCGGGACCGCATCGGGCTGCCGCTCGGGGAGCCGTGACGTGCGCCGCGCCGCCTCCTCGCGCAGCTTCACGGCGTACGCGCCGTCGTCTTCCTTGGACAGGTCGATGATCTCGGCGTCGTGCGCCTTGCGCAGCAGACCGGGGAACTTCTCCGGCTCGAGCTGGGCCGATTCGCCGCCCTTCAATTCGACCATCGTATCGCGCAGCTCGTCGGCCGGAATCGGCTTGTCGCCCCCGAAGCGACCCAGGGCCTGCTTGAGCAGACCGAACGCCTCACCCAGGCCGCGGCGCGGCTCGCGCGGCGGCCGGGACTCGCGGCCCTTGTCGCGCTCGCGCGGTTCGCGCGGCCCGCCGTCGCGGTCGGCGGCCGGCTCGGCCACGCCCGCGCCCAGCGCCACTTCGAACTGGCCGCTGTCCAGCTTGGTGAGGTGGATGAGGCCTCTCGAGGCCGCCTCGGAGACGAACTTGGAGAAGCGCGAGAAGCCGTAGTTCTTCTCGTCGAAGGTGGGATCGATCTCCTGCATCACCTGCTTCAGACGGTCGGAGCGCATGACGTCGTTGTGCGCCGTCATCTGCTTCACCGCCTCGATCACGAGCTCCCAGGGATCGTGGCTCTTGAGCTCGACGTCGCCTTCCTTGGTGAGGCCCGCCAGCTCGTTGTAGGAGTAGTACTCGTCGCAGTTCTGAATCAACAGATCCGACGACGACTCCCGGATGCCCACGCCGATCACGTACTTGCCGTACTCCTTCAGCTTCAACACGAGCGAAGAGAAGTCGCTGTCGCCCGAGAGAAGAATGAACGTGCCGATCTCGGGCCGGGTGAACACCAGCTCGAGCGCGTCGACGGCGAGACGGATGTCGGTGGCGTTCTTCTTGTTGGATCCGTAGGCCGGCGCCCAGATCATGTCGATCGAGGACTCGGCCAGCGGCACGACGTACTGCGGGTAGCGCCGCCAGTCGGCGTAGGCGCGCTGCACCGCCACTTTGCCCTTGATGATGTCGGACTGCAACAGCCGCCGCAGCTCGGATTGCAGGTCCGAGCGGATCCCCATCGTAACGTTGTCGAAGTCGATCAGCAGCGCGGCGTTGGGAGCGTGGGGTGGCGGCTCTTTGTGGAGGGTGCGGGGCAAATGCGCATGCGATTGTGGCGATGTCATGTGGTTCCGGTGTCCTTCGGTTCGTCGCCCGTGATCATGGCGCCCACGCCCACGGCGTCTGCATCATCCGCGGCGGGGTGCGTGGCGAGGAGCTGTGGCGCGCGACGCGCCGCCTGCAGCTGCCCCAACGTTCCGGAGGAGTGGAGAATGGCGAGAGGCTGGGCGGCAGCGGCGTTCATCGACGCATCCTGCCAGCCCTGCCCGTACGTTAGCCTTCCCAACACGTCCGGGAACCATTGAAACTAAACGACTTGCGACCGCAAAGCTAGGAGTTATTCCCCTAAGACCTTGATGATCACGCGCTTCCGGCGCTGGCCGTCCCATTCGCCGTAGAACACCCGCTGCCAGGGGCCGAAATCCAGCTCGCCCTTAGTAATCGGCACGATCACCTCGTGGCCCACCGTGAGACTGCGCAGGTGTGCCGCGGCGTTGTCCTCGCCCGTCTCGTTGTGGCGGTAGCGGCTGGGATCCCACGGCGCAACCGTGTGCTCCAGCCACTCCAGGATGTCCTGCCACAGTCCTGATTCGTGATCGTTCACGAACACGGACGCCGAGATGTGCATCGCGCTCACCAGCGCCAATCCCTCCCGCACGCCGCTCTGCTTGACCTCAGCCGCCACCTGATCCGTGATGTCGATGATTTCCTGGCGCTGTTTGGTGGTGAACCAGAGGTAATGGGTGTGGCTCTTCATGCTTGCGGCCCCTGTGTCGAATTGTCGCACCAGAGCTAAGTCCCTAGATTGCCAGCATCAATATGGCGCTTGCCTTCCGGCAGCGGATCTTCGTGATCCTGGTGGCGCTGACCGCCGTCCCGACCACGCTGGCGGTGATCGGGTGGGCTATCTCGGTGCGCGCGGTGGCCCCGGCCGCGGGGTCGAGCGCCTCGCTGGAGCAGGTGGTCGCGTCCACCCGCACGATGCTGCAGCACGTGGACACGCTGCACCTGTCCCCCGGCGCGCGCGCCGCCCTGCGGCGCCACCTGGCGCAGGTGTCCAACTCCGTTTCACTCGCCCGCCGGGCTGAAGCGTACCTGCGGTTCTATACGCTCGGCTTCGCGATCGTCGTGCTGGTGCTGGGCGCCTTGGTGATTTTCGCGTCGGTGCGGCTGGCGGGCCACCTGTCACGCCAGCTGTCGCGGCCGATCGACGAGCTGGTGGGCTGGACCCGGTTGATCCGCCAACGCGAGCCGCTGCCCACGGGAGCGGCGGAGCGCGGCGCCCCCGAGTTCGAGTCGCTGCGCCAGGCGCTGCGCGAGCTGGCCGCGGCGCTGGCGGCGGCGCGCGATCGCGAGCTCGAGGCCGAGCGGCTGCGCGCGTTCCGCGAAGTGGCGCGGCGTGTGGCCCACGAGATCAAGAATCCGCTCACCTCCATGCGCATCGCGCTCGACCAGCTTCAAAAGAACGCTCCATCCACCATGGCGGTGGAGGTGATGACGGCCGAGACCGACCGCTTGGAGCGGCTGGCGCGGGAATTCGCCGACTTCGGCCGGCTGCCCGAAGGGCCGCAGAGCGAGGTCGACCTGAAGGAGCTGCTCGACGACCTGGCGCGCACCGGCGTGCCGGACGGCGTGCGCTGCACCGTGGCGGCGAACGGTGCGCCCACCACGTTGATCGGTCACTACGATCCGCTGCGCCGGGCGTTCGCCAACCTGTTGCGCAACGCCGCCGAGGCGATGCAGGGCCGCGGCGCGATCGACGTGACAGTGCGGGGCGACGCGCGCGGTCTGGTGGTGCAGATCGCCGACCACGGTCCCGGCATTGCTCCCGACGTGCAGCAACGGGTGTTCGAGCCCTACTTCACGACCAAAGCCGACGGCACGGGCCTGGGACTCGCGCTGGTGCGCCAGACCGTGGAAGCCCATCGCGGCACGATCAGCGTAACCGAGACGCCCGGCGGCGGCGCCACCTTCAACCTGGTGTTCGCCACCGCATGAGCGCGCGCGTCCTGTTGGTCGACGACGAAGCCAACATCCGCAAGATGGTGGGCGCCCTGCTGCAGGCCGAGGGCTTCGAGACGGCGGAGGCGGCCAACGGCACCATCGCCCTCACCGCGCTCGCGGGCGGCGTGCCGGACGTGATCCTGCTCGATCTGATGATGCCCGGCGGTCCCGACGGGTTGGAGACGCTGGAGCAGCTGAAGCGCCGCGCGCCCGACGTGCCGGTCGTGATGATGAGCGGCAAAGCCAGCCTCACCGACGCGGTGCGCGCCACCAAGCTGGGCGCGTTTCAGTTCCTCGAGAAGCCGCTCACGCCTGAAGGCGTGCTGGTGGCGATCCGCGGCGCGCTCGAGCTGGGCCGCACGCTGGCCGAGAACCGCCGCCTGCACGAGCAGCTGGGCCACAGCGATCCACTGGTCGGCACGAGCGGCGCGATGGACGAGCTGCGGGCGCTGATCGCCCGGATCGCGCCCACCGACGCGCGCGTGCTCATCACCGGCGAGTCCGGCACGGGCAAGGAGCTGGTCGCCTCCGCCATTCACCGTCAGAGCACGCGCGCCGGCAAGCCGTTCGTCACGGTCAACAGCGCCGCCATCCCCAAGGACCTGGTCGAGTCCGAGATGTTCGGTCACGAGCGCGGCGCCTTCACCGGCGCGTCGGAGCGCCGGCTGGGCCGTTTCGAGCTGGCCGACACCGGCACCTTGTTCCTCGACGAAGTAGGGGACCTCGGCGCCGAAGCGCAGGCCAAGCTGCTGCGGGTGCTCGAGACCGGCGTGATCGAGCGCGTGGGCGGCGAGCGGCCGCACACGGTCAACGTCCGCGTCCTCGCCGCCACCAACAAGGAGCTGGGCCGCGCGGTGCAGCAGGGCCACTTCCGCGAGGACCTGCTGTTCCGGCTCAACGTGATTCCGATCCACATCCCGCCGCTGCGCGAGCGGCCGGAGGACATCCCGCCGTTGGTGCGTCATTTCGCGCAGCGCCAGACGGCACGGCTGGGGCGGGCCGTGGACCTCGATGTCGGCGCCTTGCAGCTGCTCACGGCGTATCACTGGCCCGGCAACGTGCGCGAGCTGGCCAACCTGCTCGAGCGCCTGACGATTCTCTCGAGCGGCGGCATGCTCACCGCGGACGACGTGCTGCGCGTGCTGCCGCAGGACGGCACGCGGCCCGCGCCCCAGGCCCTGGGCGAGTGGGTCGACGTCGCGCTCGCGGAGGCCCTGGATCGTTACGAACGCGAGCTGATCGTGCGCGCCCTGTCGGCGGCCAAAGGCAACGTGGCCGACGCCGCCCGCAAGCTCGCGACCGACCGCGCCAATCTCTACCGCCGCATGCGGCGGCTCGGCATCGAGCCGCCGCGCAACGTGACGCAATAACAGCGCAGGTACCCCATGCGACTTCCCGTCTTCGCCGTTTGCGTCCTGCTCGGCACCGCTTCGGCCGCCGCCCAGGACACCACCATCGTCATCCACCCCGAGAGCTCCGGGGTGAACATCCTGCCCGGCCAGCTGCCGCGGCTCGTGGCCGAGGAGGTGGTGCGGTTCTACAACGCCGCCACGACCTCGCGGCTCGTGGGCCGGACGCTCCTGCCCAAAGGCAACGAGTGGCGCGGCGACGTGGCCGTGCGCAACGGCCCAGTGCTGGTGGCGGGGCGGATCCAGGGGTCGCTGCTCGTGATCAACGGCGACCTGGTGGTGGACCCGGGCGCGGAGATCACGGGGACCGTGCTGGTGGTGGGCGGCACGGCGAACGGCGCGTCGGAAACAACGGTGCGCGGCCAGACGCGCGAATACCGCGAGCCGCTCAACTACCGCATCGAGGGCGACGCGATCGAGTACGTCCGCAACCCGCGGCGCCTGCTGCCGTTCTTCGGCGCGCAGAAGACGTGGGCCACGGCGGAATCACGCTCGACGCTGACGATCGCGACGGGCGGCACCTTCAACCGGGTCGAGGGCCTGCCGATCGTGTTCGGGCCGCTGTTCGACTGGCGGCTGCAACCGGTGATGCGCCTGCGGATCGACGCGCTCGGCGTGTTCCGGACGGCGGGCGGCTTGACCGACAAGCGCGGCGACCTGGGCTACATGTTCCGCGCTGAGGTGCGCAAGGGCGACGTGCAGCCGCTGACGTTCGGCTTCCGGGCCTTCGACGTCGTGGCGCCGGTGGAAGACTGGACGCTGCGCAATTCCGAGGTCGGCTGGGGCGCGTTCGTTTTCCAGCGCGACTACCGCGACTACTATCTCGACAAGGGCATCGCCGGACGGGTGGCCGTCCAGCTTGAGCGCCCGCTGAACGTGGCCGTCGAGCTGCGGCGCGAGCTGCAGACCAGCGTGCCGGCGCGCGACCCGTTCACCGTGTTCCGCAACGATCAGCTGTGGCGGCCCAACCCCCCGGTGGATGACGGCCACTACACCACGCTCGACTTCACGGTCACGCTCGACACGCGCAACGACGCGTTCGACCCCACGTCGGGCTGGCTCGCGCGCGCCACCATCGAAAATTCGAAGAGCAAGGACGTCAGCCCGCAGACGGCGGTCCCCGCCGCGGTGCGCGGCCCCATTCCCACCGACGG
>DATLWA010000037.1:0-2868 GCA_035576905.1 Gemmatimonadales bacterium | reverse complement strand
CCCGTCGTGCGGCCCGACGTGGTCGCGGTGCCGACCGGGCAGGGCCACGCGGCCTACGGCCGTTACGCCAAGGACCGCTCGTTCAACGCGTTCGCGCTCTTGCCCGAGCTGCCCAACAACTACGGCGGCCGCACGTTCGTGCTGGGCGCCAAGGTTTCCCGGACCGGCGAGCACCGCAAGCTCGCCACCGCCGAAGGCGACAGCCGCAGCCACGGCGGCGGCATCGTGGAGACCCTGGCGCTGAGCAAGGCCAAGCAGCTCACGCCGGACGCGCGGCCGTTCAAGGGCGAAGCGACGCCGGAGTACGCCGACCCCGCCCTTGAGGGCTGGGCCGCGGCGCAGCACGAGACCGCCACCAAAGGCGACTACGCCGGCACCCAGCCGCGCTGGGGCATGGCGATCGACCTGAGCCGCTGCACCGGCTGCTCGGCGTGCGTCACGGCGTGCTACGCCGAGAACAACATCGCGACGGTGGGCGAAGACCTGTTCGTGCGCCGCCGGCAGATGTCCTGGATGCGCCTGGAGCGCTACTTCAAGGGCGGCGACGGCCACGAGCCGGTGTCGGCGGTCGTGACGCCGATGCTGTGCCAGCAGTGCGGCGCCGCGCCGTGCGAGCCGGTGTGCCCGGTGTTCGCCGCGTATCACACGCCCGACGGCTTGAACGGCCAGGTCTACAACCGCTGCGTCGGCACGCGCTACTGCGCCAACAACTGCCCCTACAAGGTCCGCTACTTCAACTGGTACGACTACGCCGAGGTGGGCGGGGAGCACGAGGCGTTCCCCGCGCCGCTCGACATGCTGCTCAACCCCGACGTGACGGTGCGTGAGAAGGGCGTGATGGAGAAGTGCACCTTCTGCGTGCAGCGCATCCGCGGCGCCCAGCATCAGGCGCGGCTCGAGGATCGCGGCGTGGCGGACGGCGACATCGTGCCGGCCTGCGCGCAGGGCTGCCCGTCCGAAGCGATCGTCTTCGGCGACTTGAACGACCCCAGGTCCACGGTGTCGCAGCTGGCGCGCGACCCGCGCGGCTACCACGTGCTGGAGGACTTGAATACGAAGCCCGCCATCACTTACCTCGCCCGCGTCGTCGCGGAAGCCTGAGCCATGGCCCAGACACCAGCGACCAGCTCCGCCCCGCCGCGCCTGACCTACGACTACGTCACGCAGACCATCGCGCGCACGCTCGGCACGCCGGGGAAGACGTACTGGCTGCTGCTGGGCGGCGCGGTCACGCTGCTCGGCATCGGCATCATCTGCCTGCTGTTCCTGCTGCGCTATGGCCTGGGGCTCGCCGGCTATTCGCACCCGGTCTACTGGGCGGTGTTCATCACCTGCTTCGTGTTCTGGGTCGGTATCGCGCACTCGGGCACGCTGATCTCGGCCATTCTGTTCCTGTTCCGCTCGGGGTGGCGCACGGCGGTCTACCGCGTCGCCGAGGCGATGACCGTGTTCGCGGTGATGACGGCCGGCTTGTTCCCGCTGATTCACATCGGGCGGCAGTGGTACTTCTACTGGCTGGTGCCGTACCCCAACGAGCGCGGCCTGTGGCCCAATTTCAAGTCGCCGCTGATCTGGGACGAGTTCGCGATCGGGACGTATTTCACGGTCTCGACCTGCTTCCTGATCATGGGCTTGATCCCCGACATCGCGGCGATCCGCGACGTGGCGACCGGCTGGCGCAAGAAGTTGTACGCGCTGACGGCGCTGGGCTGGCGCGGCACGCACGATCAGTGGCGCCACTTCAGCCGCGGCTATCTGTATCTCGCGGCCCTCGCGACGCCGCTGGTGCTGTCGGTGCACAGCGTGGTGAGCTGGGACTTCGCGATGGCGCAGGTGCCGGCGTGGCACGAGACGCTGTTCGCGCCGTACTTCGTGGCCGGCGCGATTTATTCGGGCGTGGGGATGGTGATCACGCTGATGGTGCCGATTCGCAAGGCGTTCGGCCTGGAGCAGATCATCACCGTCAACCACTTCGAGAACCTGGCCAAGCTGTGTTTGCTGACGGGAACGATCGTCGGCTTCTCGTATGTGACGGAGAACTTCATCGCCTGGTACGGCGGGCCCACGCCCGAGCGCGCGGCGTTCATTTACCGCTCGTTCGGCCGCTTCTGGTGGGCCGGCTGGACCATGAACATCTGCAACGCGATTCTGCCGCTGATCCTGTGGTTCAAGGTGGTGCGGCGCAACATCACGTCGCTGTTCGTGATTTCGATCTTCGTGAACGTCGGCATGTGGTTCGAGCGCTTCGTGATCATCGCGATTCACCTCGCGGGTGAGCCGTTCGAGCCCTACGTGACCGCGGGCTACAATCCGACGTGGGCCGACTGGGGCATCATGGCCGGCAGCTTCGGCTGGTTCTTCATGTGGTTCCTGCTGTTCGCCAAGAACTTCCCGGCCGTGTCCGTGTCCGAGGTGAAGGAAGTGCTGGCCCCGCCGCAACGCGGGAGGGCCGCATGAACCCGCTCACGATGGTGCGCGACCTGTTCCACGGTCCGCCCACGCCGGGCGTGCTGGGCGTGTTCGGGCATCTCGACGCGACGGTGGATGCCGTGAAGCAGCTCCAGGCGGGCGGCCGCGACGATTACACCGTCTACTCGCCGCTGCCGCGCCACGAGCTGGAAGACGCCATCGGCGCGCCCACCAGCTCGGTGCGCGCGTACACGCTGATCGGCGGCATCGGCGGCTGCGCCATCGGCGCGTGGCTCACGCTGTACATGTCGAACGACTGGCCGGTGCAGGTAGGCGGCAAGCCCATCGGCTCGATTCCGCCGTACGTCGTCATCATGTTCGAGATGACCGTGCTGTTCGGCGCGCTCAACACGCTGCTGGGCGTGGCGCTGAACGCGCTGCGCGGCGCGCGGCGCCGCG
>DATLWA010000036.1:0-38031 GCA_035576905.1 Gemmatimonadales bacterium | reverse complement strand
CCGACCCCGACGACTCGGAGCACCATCCGCAACCGTTGCCCCTGGGCATCGCGGCGTTCGAAGCGAACGACTTCGACACGGCGGCTGCGGCGTTCATCGCAGCCGCCACCGCCACTCCCGCGTATCAGCGCGCGCATCCGGGCACGGTGGCCCGGCGGCGTGCGTGGGCGTTCACGTTGCGCGGCGCCGTCGCCGCCGCTCAGGGGGACACTGCCGCGCTGCGCCTGCTGGCCGACACCGTAGCCGTGTATGGTCCGCAGAGCGCGCTGGGGCGGGACCGCCTGCTGCCCGCCTACCTGCACGGCCTGCTGCTGGAAGCTGCGCATCGCCCCGCCGCCGCGATCGACAGCTTCCGCGTCGCCGCCTACTCACCGACGGAGGGCTTCACTCGCGTGAACGCGGAGCTGGCGCGCACCCTGGCCGCGGTGGGCCGGTTCCGGGAGGCGATCTACTGGCTCGAAGCGGCGCTGCGGGGCGGGATCGAGGGCTCGAATCTCTACATCACGCGCACGGCGCTGCACGAGCAGCTGGCGCAGACGTTTGCCGCCGCCGGGCAGGTAGACAGCGCCCGCGTGCAATTCGCGATGGTCGCGCACGCCTGGGCCGACGCCGAACCGCCCTATCGCGCGCGGCGCGACAGCGCGATCGCCTATCTGGCGCGCACCGCCCATTCGCCGTGATTGCCGCCCCGTCGCCCGCTGCGTTTCACCTCGAGCTGTTCCGCGACTTCCTGGCGCTCGAGGCGGGGAACAGCCCGAACACCGTCGAGAACTATCTGCGTGACGTGCGGCGTTTCGCCGACTGGGCCACCAGCCAGGGCAAGCCCGAGCCCAGCGCCGTGCGCTCCGCCGAGCTGCGCGAGTTCGTCTATCAGTTGAAGGATCTCGGCTTGGCGCCCGCCACCATCCGGCGCCAGATCTCCGCCGTGCGCACCTACTACCGGTTTCTCGTCGGCGAAGGCCACGCCGCGCGCGACCCCAGCGAGCGCTTGGAGTCGCCCAAACGCTGGCGCACGTTGCCCGCGGTCCTCACCGTCGCCGAGGTGGAGCGCCTGCTCGGCGCCCGCGCCACCGACGAGCGGCTCGCCATTCGCGACCGCGCGCTGCTCGAATTCGGGTACGCCACCGGCGCCCGGGTGTCCGAGCTCACCCGCCTGACGCTGCAGGACGTGTTGTTCGAGGACGGTTTGGCGCGCATCTTCGGGAAGGGCTCGAAGGAGCGCATCGTGCCCGTGGGGCGGCGCGCCCTGGGTGCAGTCTCACTGTACGCCCGCGAGATCCGTCCGCTGCTCGACAAAGGGAAGACCCGCGGCGTGCTGTTTCTCAATGCGCGGGGCACCCCATTGTCGCGCGTCGGCGCGTGGGGCATCATCAAGCGCGCGGCGAAACAGGCCGGCCTGAGCAAGCGGGTGACGCCGCACACGTTGCGCCACACGTTCGCGACGCATCTACTCGAAGGCGGCGCCGACTTGCGCGCCGTGCAGGAGATGCTCGGCCACGCCGACCTGTCGACGACGCAGATCTATACGCACGTGGACCGCGACTACCTGCGCAGCGTGCACAAGAGCTTCCACCCGAGAGCCTGACCCGAGGAGACGTCCATGCCCGCGTCCATCGCCCGACCGCAGGCCGGTGAGTTCGCCCCCTACTATCAGAAGTACGTCGACCGCGTTCCCGCAGGCGATCTGCTCGCGCTGCTCGCCCGCCAGGGCGACGAGACCGCCGCGCTGCTCGGCAAGGTCAAGGAAAAGGACGCGGGACACCGCTACGCCCCGGAGAAATGGAGTATTCGCGAGGTGGTGGGCCATGTCGCCGACGCCGAGCGGGTGTTCGCCTACCGCGCGCTGCGCTTCGCGCGCGGCGACGAGGCGCCGCTGCAGTCGTTCGACGAGAACGCATTCGTGGCGGGCGGCGGGTTCGAACGCCGTACACTCGTCGATCTCGTCGCGGAATTGCGTGCGGTGCGCCAGGCGACGCTCACGCTGCTGCGCAGCCTGGACGACGCCGCGTGGGCCCGCGGCGGCACGGCCAGCGGCAAGCATGTCACGGTGCGGGCCCTCGGGCACATCATCGCCGGTCACGAGGCTCACCACGTCGCGATTCTGAAGGAACGCTACGGAGTCGGTGCGTGACGCTCTCACGGCGTCGCTTCCTCACCCTCAGCGGTGGCGCGCTGGCGCTCGCCGCCACGCCGGGCGCGCTCCGCCTCACCCGGCAGGCGTCCGGCCGCCGCGTCGTGCTCTTCCAGGGTGACTCGATCACCGACGCGGGACGCGATCGCGGCGTCGCGGGCCCGAATGTCGCCGCCGGACTGGGGACCGGGTATCCGCTGCTCATTGCGGCGCGCGCACTCGCCGAGCAACCCGCGCGCGACCTCCAGTTCTACAATCGTGGCGTGAGCGGCAACACGGTTCCCGACCTGCAAGCGCGCTGGCAGACCGACACGCTCGACTTGAAGCCCGATGTCGTCAGCATCCTCATCGGGGTGAACGACTACTGGCACACCCTGATGGGGACCTACAAGGGGACCGTGGACGACTACGAAGCGGGGTACACTGCGCTGCTGCGCGACACCGCGGCCGCCCTGCCGCAGGCACGACTCGTCGTGCTGGAGCCGTTCGTGTTGCGGTGCGGCGTCGTCACAGACGCCTGGTTTCCCGAGTTCGACCGGCGCCGGGCGGCGGCCGCGCGTGTGGCCAGAGGCGCGCACGCGATCTTCGTGGGGCTACAAGAGCGCTTCGACCGTCTGTCACGCCAGGCCACTCCGCAACACTGGTCGAGCGACGGCGTCCATCCCACACCAGCCGGCCACACCGTTATCGAGCAGGCCTGGCTTCAGGCAGTCCCCTACTGAATCTCTTCGCCATTCCTTCATAGTTTCTTTCACTACGCTGGTGCAGCGTGCAGCATTCCAATTCCCGTGGGAGCCACCACATGTCGCACCGTTTGACCTTGGTCTCAGCGTTGCCGATCGTCCTGGCGCTTGCCGCTAGCCCCCTGGCCGCCGCCGACCATGGCACGCCATCCTTCGCCCGCCAAACGGGCCTCGCATGCAGCGCTTGCCACACACACTATCCGGAGCTCACCGCGACCGGCCGCGCGTTCAAACTCAACGGTTACGTCTATCGCCGGGGCTCGGACTCGCTCCAGGGCCGCGCATCGGGCGGTGAGCAAAACCTCCTCCTGGGTCTCGTCACACCGCTCTCATTCATGCTGCAGACGTCTTACACCGCCACGCAGAAGGCGCAGCCCGGCACGCAAAACGGCACCGTGTTCTTCCCCGACCAGCTCAGCATCTTCACGGGCGGGGAAGTCACTACGCATATCGGTGGATTCCTGCAGGTGACGTTCGACCCGCAGAGCGGTGGCCTCGGGGTCGACAACGCCGACTTCCGTTACGCGTCGCAAACCAAGCTGTTCGCCAAACCCGCGACCGTCGGTCTCAGCCTGAACAACAATCCGACCGTCCAGGACCTGTGGAACAGCACGCCGGCCTGGGGCTTCCCGTACGGGAGCTCGGACGCCGCGCCCGCCCCGACCGCTGCGACGATCGTCGACGGGACGCTGGGCCAGCAAGTGGCGGGGCTCACGGCCTACACCATGCTGAACAACCGGGTGTACGCCGAGGTCGGCGCGTACCGCTCGGCGCCGCTGGGCGTCTCCCGGCCGCTCGACGGCAGCGCCAGCGGCGTGATCAAGGGTGTCGCCCCGTATTGGCGCCTCGCCCTGCCGAACTCGTGGGGCCATTCGTACCTGTCGCTCGGCACGTACGGGATCTCTGCACAGGTCTATCCCACGGGCGTCACCGGTCCGACCAACCGCTTCACCGACGTCGCCTTCGATCTCGCCTTCATGCAGTCCTTCGGGCCGAACAGCTTTACGACCGACGCGACGTGGATCCACGAGTCGCAGAAGTGGTCGGCGGGCGGCACGACGAACGCGACCAACACATTGAACACGGTGCGCGTCGCCGCGATGTATCACATCGGCTCGCGCTTCGCGTTCACGCTGGCACCGTTCTCCACCACGGGCACGAGCGACGCCACACTGTATGCGCCCGCGCCGATGACCGGGAGCGCGACCGGCAGTCCCAACAGCAGCGGGTTCATCGCCGAAACCGACGTGATGCCGTGGCAGAACCTGCGGTTCCAGTTCCAGTACGTGGGCTATAGCAAGTTCAACGGCGGGTCGACCGACTACGACGGCTCCGGTCGTGCGGCCAAAGACAACAACACCATGTATGTCCTCGCCTGGATCCTCTTCTAGCGGCGGGTGGTGAGATCGCGTGAACGGGGCGCCCTATGGGCGCCCCGTCTTTTTCTTTTCCTTATTTCCGTTGCAGGCTGACGACGGGACTGTAAGCGCCGAGCGGCGCGCGCACCCACCAAGCCCCCGTGGCACGGCGCTCCGCAGATGTGGTGAAGTGGTAGTCGTACGCCACGGCCCGGACGTACGTGGGCGGGTGGGTGGGGAAGGGGTTGCGCCCCAACAACGCGACGACGTCGGGCGAGCCCTGCAGCAGGCGGGTCAGCAGCGGTTGCAACCACGGCGTCTGGTCGTACGACGACAGCGCCGCGAACCACATCTGCCAATCGAGCCGCGGCTGGTGCGGCTCGACGAACCCGGGCCGGCGCGCCGGATCGCCCGGCTTGTAGCGGAACTCGTACGGCTGCCACGTCACACCGTCGTCGCTACCCTCGATCACGATCTCCACGCGCTCCGTCGTCATGACGCGAAACAAGCCATAGCCGTTGGCGCTGCGCAGCGGCTCGAGCCACGCCACCGGCGCCGCCAACGGGCGCACCACGCGCACATCCGGCCAGAGCGTATACAGGACCTTCACGTTGGCGGCGTAGAGCAGGGCGGCGCCAAGACAGAGAACCGCAAACGCGGCTCCCACCGGCCGGCCGCTCGCCGTCGCGGCGGGCGCCGCCGCCTGCACCAAACGCGCGGGGAGGACGCGCGCCCACAGCGCGTCGTCCACCAACAGCAAGGCGAGCGCGATCGTGAGCAAGTTGAAGAAGGTGTAGTTGCCGGTCGCGAAGATGAGCAGCTGCAGGAACACGATGCCGCCGCAGGCCGCGAGCCGCGCCCAGCGCGGCCCCCACATCAAGAACGGGAAGCCGATCTCCAGCACGTACGTCGCCAGTACCATGAAGCGCTTGCACCAGGCGGGGAGGTGCGCCATGTACCAGGCGGTCCACGTCGGCAGGGGCTGCGTCCAGAAGTGGTAGTCGAGCGCGCTGAGGTTGCGCCACGTCGGGTCGCCGGAGAGCAGTTTGACGATGCCCGACTCGAACGTGAGCCGGAACAGCAGCCACCACAGCAGGACCAGCGGGAACGCGGGCGCGGCGCGGGCCAACCCGCGGCCCGGGAGCGCGCTCCAGGGCGCGTACAGCACCGCCAGGAGGCCCGCCTCGAGCAGCAGCACGTCCCACTGGAACGCGAGGAAGTCCTGCCCCACGGTCTCGAACGAGAGGTACAGCGCCCACAGGATGAGGAGCGTCGGCGCGGGCAGGACGTCGCACACCACCAGGAGCGCGGCCGTAGCCCCGGCCGCGCACGCGAGCTGCAGCGCCGTATCGCTCGCGCCGAGCCAGAAGACCGTGGGGGCGAGGCGGTAGCGTTCCGGGCCGAGCATCCCGCGCAACGCGCTGAGGTAATCCTGCACCGGGAGGATGCCGTGGGCGCCGATCAAGCCTTTCACCTGCACCCAGAGCGACACGAACGCGATGAGGTAGACGAGGCCCACCGCCCGGAGGAATACCCAGCGCGACAGGGCGTAAGTCGATCCGCCGCCCCAGCCGCCGGTGATCCAGCGGGAGATGGCGTCCACACCATCGATTAGGCCTTGCAGCCATGTTGTCATCGACGCCTTACAATGCCCCTGCTGGAGCCCTCACGCAAAGCCCGCTAGTTTCCCCCGTATGCTGCTGGTCCTCGACAACTACGACTCGTTCACCTACAACCTCGTCCAGTACCTGGGCGAGATGGGAACGGGTCCGATCGTGTACCGCAACGACGCCGTGACGGTCGAGGCCGCGCTCGCCCTGCAGCCCACCGCGATCGTCATTTCACCGGGGCCGTGCACGCCGCAGGAGGCCGGGATCTCCGTGGCCCTGGCGCGCGCCGCCGCCGCCGCGCACGTGCCGCTGCTCGGCGTCTGCCTGGGACACCAGGCGATCGGCGCGGCGTTCGGCGGGAAGGTCGTGCGCGCCGACCGGCTGATGCACGGTAAGACCTGCGCGGTGGCCCACGCGTCCGACGAGCTGTTCGAGGGCATTCCGTCGCCGTTCACCGCGATGCGCTATCACTCGCTCGTGGTCGAGTCCCGCTCGCTCCCGGACGATCTGGTGCTCACGGCCTGGAGCGCGGACCAGCCCCGGGGCGCCGAAGTCATGGCCATGAAGCACCGCAGCGAACCCATCTACGGCGTCCAATTCCATCCCGAGTCCATCGGCACGGATGTGGGTAAGCGGTTGTTGGCGAACTTCTTGAAGGTGGTCCAGGCGACCGTCTAGACTCCACGGCACGACTTTTGTATCTTCCTCCGTGCCTATCCTCGGCGTGATCCCGGCGCGGCTGGGTTCCAGCCGCCTCCCGAAGAAGCCCCTCCTGCCGCTGGCGGGAGATCCCCTCATCCTCTGGGTCGTGCGACGTGTCGCCGAGCTCGGCGTGTGCGATCGCCTGGTGGTGGCTACCGATGCGCGCGAGATCGCCGCGGTGGTGGAGCGGGCGGGGCACGAGGCGGTGCTGACGTCGTCCGAGCACCAGTCCGGCACGGAGCGCATCGCCGAAGTGATTGGCAAGCAAGCGTTTAAGGATTACGGCCTGATCTTGAACGTGCAGGGCGACGAGCCACTCGTAGCTCCGGCCGCCATCCGCGGCACGATCGCGCGCCTCGAGCTGGGCGATCCGATCGGCACGGCGGCCGGCACACTCGATCCCGCACTGGCGCACGATCCCAGCCGGGTGAAGGTCGTGTGCGACGTGAACGGACGGGCGCTGTATTTCTCGCGCGCGCCGATTCCGTTCGATCGCGACGGCGAAGGCGGCGTGGCGTACCATCAGCACGTCGGCGTGTATGGCTACACCCGCGAGGCGCTGGAGCGGTGGGTGCGGCTGCCGCCGGTGCCGGAAGAGCGCTGGGAGCGCCTGGAGCAGCTGCGGCCGTTGCTGCACGGTATTGCGATCGGCGTGGCGCTGTTCGCCGAACAGCCGGCGCCGGGCGTGGACACGGCGGATGATCTCGCGTGGGCGGACCGAACCCTGACCCGACAGCTGAAGGAGGTGAGCCCGTGAGTTCGACGAAGTACATCTTCGTGACCGGCGGCGTGGTGAGCTCGCTCGGCAAAGGGATCGCGGCGGCGTCGCTCGGCCGCCTCCTGGTCGAGCGCGGGCTCAAGGTGAGCATCCAGAAATTCGATCCGTACATCAACGTCGATCCCGGGACCATGTCGCCGTTCCAGCACGGCGAGGTGTACGTCACCGACGACGGCGCCGAGACGGATCTCGATCTGGGCCACTACGAGCGCTTCATCGACCGCTCGCTCTCGCAGGTGAACAACGTCACCACGGGCCGCATCTACCTCTCCGTGATCACCAAGGAGCGCCGCGGCGAATACTTGGGCTCCACGGTGCAGGTGATTCCGCACATCACCGACGAGATCAAGTCCGCCATTCGCCGCCTGGCGCCCGAACAGGACGTGGTGATCACCGAGATCGGCGGCACGGTGGGCGACATCGAATCGCTGCCGTTCCTCGAGGCCATTCGCCAGTTCCGCCAGGAGGTGGGGCGGGAGAACACGCTGTTCGTGCACCTCACGCTGGTGCCGTTCATCGCGGCGACCGCGGAGCTCAAGACCAAGCCGACGCAGCATTCGGTGCGCGAGCTGATGCAGATCGGAATCCAACCCGACATTCTGATCTGCCGCGCCGAGCACCCGCTGTCGGAGGACTTGAAGCGCAAGATCGCCCAGTTCTGCAACGTCGATTTCGGCTGCGTGGTGGAGAGCCCCGACGTCCGGTCCATCTACGAGATCCCGCTCAAGTTCAACGAGCAGGGCCTGGACCGCGAAGTATGCCGCCGGCTGGGGCTCGACACCAAGGAGCCCGACCTGCGCGCCTGGAATCTGATGGTGGACAAGATCCTCCATCCCACGGAGCGCGTGCGCGTGGCGGTGGTGGGGAAGTACACCGAGCTCGCCGACAGCTACAAGAGCATCCACGAGGCGCTGGTGCACGGCGGCATCGCCAACGAGGCGGGCGTCGACGTCACCTGGATCGCGTCCGACCGCTTCACCGACCAGGAAGCGACGGCCGAGCTGCTCGCGCCCTACGACGCGTTGCTCGTCCCCGGCGGCTTCGGCGTGCGCGGCGTGGAAGGCATGCTCGAGGCGATCCGCTTCGCGCGCGAGCGCAAGCTGCCGTTCTTTGGGATCTGCCTCGGCCTGCAGACCGCGATCATCGAATTCGCGCGCGACGTGTGCAAGATCCCCGACACCAACTCGAGCGAGTTCGCCCCGGAGTGTGCCAACCCGGTCATCGCGCTGATGCGCTCACAGGAAGGCATCCAGGAAATGGGCGGGACCATGCGCCTCGGCGCGTATCCCTGCCGGTTGCGGCCGGGCTCGCGCGTGGCGCAGATCTACGGCCAGCAGGAAGTGAGCGAGCGCCACCGCCACCGCTACGAAGTATCCAACGCCTATCGCGACGTGCTCGCGGAGTTCGGCCTGCGCTGCTCCGGTCTCTCGCCCGACGGCTCGCTGGTCGAGATGATCGAGCTGCCGGACCATCCGTGGTTCGTCGGCTGCCAATTCCACCCCGAGCTGCGCTCGCGGCCGATGCGCCCGCATCCGCTGTTCGCGAGCTTCATCGGCGCGGCGGTGGCCCAACATCGTGCGCGCGGGGCCGAGCAGGCCAGCGGCGCGGCGTCTTCCGAGCTCGCGCGGTTCGGCGACTGACCGGCGGCTGACATGCCTGCGCCGCAGTTCGCGAGCGCTCCGTTCCTCATCGCGGGGCCCTGCGTCGTCGAATCCGACGAGCTGAACCTCGCGGTCGGCGAAGCGCTGGCCGAGATCGGCCGCCGGCTCCCGCTGCCGATCATCTATAAGGCCTCCTACGACAAGGCGAATCGCTCGCGGCTCCAGGCCGCCCGCGGCCCCGGCATCGACGCCGGCCTCCGGGCGTTGGAGCGCGTCCGCCGCGCCACGGGCCTCCCCGTCTTGACCGACGTGCACGATGCGGCGCAGGTGAGCGCCGCCGCCCAGGTCGCGGACGTGCTGCAGATCCCGGCCTTTCTGTGCCGCCAGACCGACTTGCTCGTCGCCGCGGGCAAGGCCGGCAAGCCGGTGAACGTCAAGAAAGGGCAGTGGATGAGCGCCGAAGGCATGGCGGGCGCCGTGGAGAAGGTCCGCTCCGGGGGCGCCGCCGAGGTCGCCGTGACCGAGCGCGGCACTTTCTTCGGCTACGGCGACCTCGTGGTCGACATGCGCAATTTCGCGCGGCTCGGCGCCGCGTGCCGCGCACCCGTGATCTTCGACGCCACGCACGCCGTGCAGCAGCCGGGCGCGGGCTCCGACGGCGCCAGCGGCGGCCTGCGCGAGTTCATCCCGCCGCTGCTGTACGCCGCGGCGGCCGCCGGCGCCGACGCGTTTTTCCTCGAGACGCACCCCGATCCCGACCACGCGCCGTCTGATGGACCAAACATGATCCCCTTGGATCAACTCGAGAGCATTCTCAGGAAAGCGCTCGACGTCTGGCACGCCGCGCGCGCCGAGGGTGCCGCCGCAGCGAGGTCCCAGGGGAAGGGCGGGGGGCGCGTCGAGGACCGAGCGAAGGCGGCACCCTCGGCGCGCGCGGCTCGAGGCCGCAATGCTTGACGCGACGCTGGCCCGCCGCATCAAGCTGGTGGGATTCGACGTCGATGGCGTCCTCACCGACGGCGGCGTCTACATCGGCCGCGCCGGCGACCACGCCGTGGAATTCAAGCGCTTCGACGTCCAGGATGGCCTGGGAATCAAGTTGCTGCGCGATGCGGGGATCCTCGTGGTGTGGGTGAGCGCCCGCCGGTCGGACGCGACGGAGCTGCGCGCGCGCGAGCTGAAAGTGGACGAGCTCGTGCAGGACAAGAAGAAGCTGCCGGCATTCGCCGGCATCCTCGAGCGTCACGGCGTGCAGTGGGAGGAGAGCGCCTTCGTCGGCGACGACCTGCCCGACCTGCCGCTGCTCGAGCGCGTGGCGCTGCCGATCACCGTACCGGCCGCCGTGCCGGAAATCCGCGCCTGCGCCCGTGTGATCACGACGGCGGGCGGCGGGCACGGCGCGGTGCGCGAAGTGGCGGAGCTGATCCTGCGCGCGCGCGGCGTGTGGGACGAACTGGTCACGAAGTATCTCGCGGAGCGAGGCGATGACGCGCGACGGTCAGCCCCAGCTCGTTGAGCGCGGCCGGCAGATTCTCGCACTCGAGGCCAAGGCCATCGAGCGCGTGGCCGCGCGTCTGGGCGAGACGTTCGCCCGGGCCGTCGATCTGCTGGCGCACGCCAGCGGGCGCGTGATCGTCTCGGGCGTGGGGAAGTCGGGGCTCATCGCAAGAAAGATCGCCGCCACATTCACCTCGACGGGCACGCCGGCCGCGTTCCTCCACCCGGTCGACTCGCTGCACGGCGATCTGGGCATCGTGGGCGCGAACGACGTCGCCATCCTGTTGTCCAAGAGCGGCGCCACCGACGAGCTGTTCGGCCTGGTGGACCAGCTCAAGCGCCGCGGCGTGCCCATCATCGCGCTCACGGGGCAGGCCGACTCGGTGCTGGCGCGCCACGCGGCCGTCGTCCTCGACGCAGGAGTGGCGGAAGAAGCCTGTCCCGAGACGCTGGCCCCGACCGCGAGCACGACCGTCGCGCTGGCGCTGGGCGACGCGCTCGCCGTCACGCTGCTCGAAGTGAAGGGCGTGCGTCGTGAGGACTTCGCCGCGCTGCATCCGGCCGGCGCGCTGGGACGAGCGCTGCTGCTGCGCGTCGCCGACGTCATGGTCACCCAGCAGGTGCCCACGCTCGCGCCCGACCGGCCGATGCGCGAATGCGTGGTGCTGCTGGCGCAACGGCGCGGCACCGTCGCGGTCGTCAACGGCACGGGCGAGCTCGCGGGCGTGGTGACCGCGGGGGATCTCACCCGCCTGATGGAGCGCCAGCCGAATTTTCTCGACCTGCCGGTGCGTGACGTGATGACCAAGTCCCCCAAGACCACCGAACCCGGCGAGCTGGCCGGCGCGGCCGTCCGCGTGATGGAGCAGCACGGCATCATGGCGCTGCCCGTCCTCGGCGACGGCCGCAAAGTCGTGGGGATGGTGCACCTGCACGATCTCATGAAAGCGGGGGTCGCATGAGAGGCGTCTGCGCGGCGCTGCTGTTCGGCGGCGTGATCGGCGCCGGCTGCGGCGGGGGCATACGCCCCACGGCGACGATCAACGCCCCCGACAGCGCCGACCAGGTGCTGGTGCAGATGTCAACCTACATCACGGGCGAGGGCATCGTGCGCGCGCGGGTACGGTCCGACACCGCGTACATGTACTCCAACACGCAGAGCGCCGAGCTGCGCGGCGTGCACGTGACGTTTTACGACGATCGCGGCACCCAGACGTCGACTCTGACGTCGCGCGAAGGGACCTACCACACGCGCTCGGGGGAGATGGAGGCGCGCGGCAACGTCGTCGTGCTCACCACCGACGGGCGCACGCTGCGTTCCGAAGTGATGCGCTACAGCGAGGCGCGGAGCGAGGTCTCGTCCGACAAGGCCTTCACCTACGATGGACCCGGCAAGCACGTCGAAGGCGATGGCTTCACCTCCGACCCCGGCTTCCGCAACGTCGTCGCCAAGCACCCGCGCGCGACCGGCGGCACCTTCACGCTGCCGAATCAGTGATCGTGGTGCTCATGGCCCTCGCCCAGCAACCCACGCAGGCCGACACGACGCGGCCGCAGGGACGTCCCTGCCAGATCGCCGTCGACTCCGTGGGCCACTACGGCCGCCAGACGATCGGCGCCGCCGGCGACACCAACTATTTCGCGGGCGGCGGGGTGTTGGCCCACTGCAATGGCACCAGCACGTCGTTTTCCTCCGACAGCGTGGCCTGGTATTCCGGTCAGCGCCGCTTCGACATGATCGGGCGCGTCAAGATCCGCGATACGTCCCTCGCGCTGGACGCCAATCTGGCGTACTACTATCTGCGTGAGGAACGACTCGAAGCGCACAATAACGTGGTCGCCAAGAACCGCAGCAACGGCTCCACCCTGCGCGGGCCCAACTTGAACTACCTCCGCGCCGCCCCGGGCATTCGCGACACCCTCGAGATGTTCGCCACGCAGCGGCCCACCATCGAGTACCGGGGCCAGGCGGACTCCAGCGAGCCGTACGTCATCGTGGGCGACCGCGTCCACTTCAAGGGCAACGACCGCATGTGGTCCGGCGGCAACGTCACCGTCGACCGCTCCGACCTCGCCGCCCGCGCCGATTCCATGGCCATGGATCAGACGACCGGACTCGCCGTCCTGATCGGCAAGCCGAAAGTCCAGGGGAAGGGCGAGCGGTCCTACACGCTGGTGGGGACCCGCATCGAGCTGCTGCAATCGGACCACGAATTGAAGCAGGTGGACGCCCGCGGCGCGGGGCAGGCGTCCGGCGCCGACTGGCACCTCACCGCCGATACCATCCGGCTCGTGCTCACGAAGTCCAAACTCCAGCAGGCGTTCGCCTGGGGCGATTCGTCGCGGCCGCACGCCGTCTCGACGCTTCAGACCATCCAATCGGACTCGCTCGCCCTCGACGTCCCCGACGAAGTCCTCACCGAGGCGCGCGCCTATCGCCGCGCATTTTCCACGTCCAAGCGCGACTCCACGTCCGGCCCGGCGGAGACCGACTGGATCGGCGGCGACACGCTCACGGCCCACTGGGTGCAGGCGCCGGACTCCACCGGCCACGCCAAGGCCCAGCTGCAACGCCTCGTCGCCCGCGGCTCGGCACGCGCGCTCACGCATCACTACGACGCCAAGGACAAGACCCAGCCGCCGGCCATCGACTATTCCCGCGGCAAGCAGATCGCGATCACGATGATCGGCGACAAGGTCGATCGCGTGCTCGTGAGCGGCCAGGCGGACGGCGTCCACTTGACCCCGCGCCCGCCGGTCGACACCACGAAGAAGCACGCGGCGGACTCGACGCACCGCGCCCGGCCCCCCGCGCCCCCCGCGCCCAAGCGCCGCCCATGAACGCGCCGTCCACCGCACTCTCCGAGCTGCTCGCGACGCGCGACTCGTCGCTCGCCCTGGGCGCGGCGGCGCTGGCGCGCGTGGCGGGTGCCGACGGCCGCACCACGTTCGACGAGCTGGCCATCGCCTATCGCGACGCGTTCCTGCGCCTGCGCAGCGAGCTGACCGGCCTCACGGGCCCCGACGCCGGGACCCTGTCCGTGGACGAGGCGCGGGACCACCTGCGCACCTCGGTGCTGCCGCGGCTCGCGCTGCTCGACGTCGCGCTCGTGCCCACGGGCCAGCTCTGGGGCGAGGCGCCGGTGGCGTTCAGCGCGGCGGTCTGGGCGGACCTGGGTCCCCGGCGCGAGGCCGCGGTGGCCGAGCTACTGGCGCTGGCGAGCCATCGGGCGGAGGCGGTCAGCGGCGAGCACGCGGCGGTGCGTGACGGCAGCGTGCTCGAGGCGCAGTCGCTGGTGAAGACCTACCGCCGCCGCCGGGTGGTGGACGACGTTTCGGTGCGGCTCGAGCAGGGCGAGATCGTGGGCCTGCTCGGTCCCAACGGAGCGGGGAAGACCACGACGTTCTACATGATCACCGGGCTGATCAAGCCCGAGCAGGGGCGCATCCTGATCGACCAGCGCGACATCACCGGCGAGCCGATGTTCCGGCGCGCCCGGGCGGGCATCGGCTACCTGGCACAGGAGCCGTCGGTGTTCCGCAAGCTCACCGTCGAGGAGAACGTCCTGGCCATCCTCGAAACCCTGCCGATCGACGAGCGCGAGCAGCAGCAGCGGCTCGAGGGCCTGCTCGACGAGCTCGCCATCAAGCACCTGCGCCGCCAGAAGGCATTCCAGCTGTCGGGCGGCGAGCGCCGCCGCCTCGAGATCACGCGGGCACTCGTCACGCAGCCCAAGTTCATGCTGCTGGACGAGCCCTTCGCCGGAGTGGACCCGATTGCGGTGCACGACATTCAGACCATCGTGGCGAGCCTGCGCCATCGCGGTATCGGCGTGCTGATTACGGATCACAACGTGGAGCAGACGCTCGATATCGTGGATCGCGCCTACATCATGTTCGAGGGCAAGGTCCAGGTCTCGGGCACCGTCCGCGAGCTCGTCTTCAACGACCGCGTGGCCGACCTCTACCTCGGGCCCACGCTCACGGCGCGCCTGCGCTCCCGCCTGTCCGAGGCCGCATGAAGGGCGGCATGCAGCAGCACCAGTCGATGCGCCAGGAGCTGCGGATCAATCCGCGGCTCTACCAGGCGATGGACCTCCTCTACATGCCGCTGCTCGACCTGCAGCAGCATCTGAAGCAGGAGCTCTTGTCCAATCCGTTCCTCGAGCTGATCGAGCCCGAAGACGAAGAGGACACGCCCGCCACCGCCGATAAGCAAGCGGAGCAGGAGAAGTCGGACCAAGACGAGCCCGACTGGGAAAACATCCTCCTGGACGACGGCGCGGAGAAGCTCGCCGGCAGCCCCGACTTGAGCGCCGTGGCCGATTACGTCGAGCCCACGCCGGTCGAGACCAAGGACCTGATCGATCACCTGCGCGAGCAATTGCAGATGCTCGTCCTGACGCCGCGCCAGCAGCTGCTCGCCGAAGAATTCCTCGGCAACATCAAGGAAGACGGCTATCTGACGGCGTCCCTCGACCAGATCGTCGCCGGCGCCAACCAGCTCATCGCCGAGCACGCCGACGAGATCGGCAAGGACGGCGACGTGCCATGGTTCACGCTGCCGGAAGTCGAGGAAATGCTGCACATCGTGCAGAAGCTCGACCCGCCGGGCGTGGGCGCCCGCGATCTGCGTGAGTGCCTGGTGCTGCAGCTCGAGGACCAGAAGCAGCAGGACACGCTGGCGTATCGACTCGTGAAGGAAGCGTTCGACGACCTCATCGCCCACCGCTGGAGTGACCTGGGGAAGAAGTTCGGCATCGAGCCGGCGGAAGTGCAACGCGTGGCCGACGATCTGGCCCGCCTCGATCCCAAGCCGGGCCTGCAGTACGCGCGCTCCGACGACGCGTACATCATCCCCGACATGGTGGTGGAGAAGGTCGACAACCGCTACCACGTCTCCTTGAACGACCAGGGGCTGCCCCGGCTGCGCATCGCGCGCGCCTATTCGGACCTGGCCAAGGACAAGAAGCAGTTTCAGGGGGAGAACAAGGAATTCGTCAATCAGCGGCTCAACAGCGCGCACTGGATGATCCAGGCCATCGAGCAGCGCCGCCAGACCATGCTCAAGGTCATGAACTTCATCGTCGACCGGCAGCGCGACTTCTTCGAAAAAGGCGTCGAGTTTCTCAAACCGCTGACGCTGCGCGAAGTCGCCGACGTCATCAACATGCACGAGAGCACGGTCAGCCGCGTCACCAACGAGAAGTACGTGCAGACGCCGCGCGGCCTGCTGCCGCTCAAGTTCTTCTTCTCGAGCGGCCTCACCACCACCACCGGCGAGGACGCCAGCGCCCGCTCCATCAAGGCCCAGATCGAGAAGCTCGTGGCCGACGAAGCGCCCAAGAGCCCCCTCACCGACCAGCAGATCGTGGAGCTGTTCGCGCAGCGCGGCGTCAAGATCGCGCGGCGCACCGTCGCCAAGTACCGCGACCAGCTGAACATCCTGCCCGCCCGGATGCGCAAGCGGCTATGAGCCTGGCGACCGCCAACGCCACGCCGGACGTGAGTGTGCTCGTCCCGGCCAAGGACGAAGCGGAGAACCTGCCGGAGTTCGTGCGGCTGTGCCGCGAAGCGTTCCTGTCGCTGCCGTATGCGTGCGAGGTAGTAGTGATCGACGACGGCAGCACCGACGGCACGCCCGCCGTGCTGCGCGATCTCGTGCAGAAGCATGCGTTCGTCCGGTCCGTCACCCATCGCGGCCAGCAGGGCATCGCCGCGGCGCTGCGCTCCGGCGCCGACGCCGCCCGCGGCCGCGTGCTCGTGTTCTATCCCGCGGACCTGCAATACCTGCCGGCCGACATTCCGGCGCTCGTGGCACCGGTGCTCGCGGGCGAGGCGGACATCGTCACGGGCACGAAGCAGGGGCATTACGAAAAGCGGTTCGTCTCCTGGATCTACAACGGTCTCTGCCGCCTGCTGTTCGGCGTGCGGGTCACCGACTTGAATTCCGTGAAGGCCTACCGCCGCGAGGTGATGGACGCCGTGCCGATGCGGCCCGACTGGCACCGCTTCATGGTGGTGATCGCCGCGGGGCGCGGCTTCCGGCTGGCCGAGCGACCCGTGCCGCTGCATCCGCGGCGGGCGGGGAAGTCGAAGTTCGGCCTGGGCCGTATTCCCGTAGGCGTGCTCGATCTGCTGTCGGTGTGGTTCCAGCTGCGCTTCGGGCGCAAGCCGATGCTGTTCTTCGGGCTCTCGGGCGCGGTGCTGTTCCTGCTCGGCTTCCTGGGCGGCGTGGCCGCGCTGTACCTGCGCTTCGGGCCGCCGCACGTCGGATTTCGGCCGCTCCTCGACCTCATCATGGTGCTCGTGATTTCCGGCATCGCGCTGTTCGGCTTCGGCTTCGTGGGCGAGCTGGTGGCCGGCATGCGCGAGGAAGTGGAAAGTTTGCAGCGCACGGTCGATCGGCTGCGCAGCGAGAAGGTCCAACCGTAGCAATGCCAGTCGCAGTCATCCCGTTCGACGAGCAGTATCTCGCCGCAACCCTGGCGATGATGAAGAAATGGAGCCCCGATCACCCGGAGCTGGGCGAGCGGTCGCTCTACGACTGGCAGCGCTGCGCTCGCTACCTCGCGCTGGCGGACGGCAAAGTGGTGGGGCAGATCGGCCAGGTGGCGCATGAGTTTCGCTACGCCGACGGCCGGCCGCCCGTGAAGGTGGGGTGGGGGATCACGCTGGTCCTCGACATGTCCGACGACGCCACCCGGAAGGCGGCCGGGCGGCAACTGCTCAAAGCCTGCGAAGAGGCGCCCGGCTTGAAGTACGGCGCTGTGGGCGTCGTCCCGGCCATCGAGCCGGCGTACCTGCGCCGCGGCCACCAGATCATCCGCGACGCCAACAAGTATTACGCGCGCTTCTTTGCGCCCCGCAAGGCGCTGGCCTACTGGAACAAGCCGGCGGCGCTCAGCCCCCTGTTGACCGTCGCGAACGCGGTGTGGCGCCCCAACACGCGGCTCCGTCACGGCACGCTCGAGGCGATCACCCGGTTTCTGCCGGAGTGGGACGGCATCTGGGACCGGCTCCTCAAAGAGCAGTATGAGCTCTACGGCATGCGCGACGCCGCCTTCCTTAATTACAAGCTGGCTCAGCCCAACCGGACGTACTTCACGTTCTTGCATCGCGATCGCGCCGGAGCGATCGACGGCTTCGTCGTCTACCGCCGCGCCAAACACCACGTCAAGGACATGGACCTGGTGAAAGTGTGTGCCCTGGTCGGCACCCGCACGGCGCGACAGGACCTCCTGGCCGAGGCGATGCGGTTCGCGCTCGAAGACGCGCCGGGGACGTACGGCATCGTCGGGCTGAGCTCGGTCAAGGACGCGAGCGAGTTCCGCTCCACAGGGATGTACGTCACCCGTCCGTATCCGGTGGTGCTGGCCGCCGGCGTCGCGGGCGCCATCCGGGTGGATTTCTTCGATTCCGACCTCGATAACTTGTGGTGACCGTGGCGCGCACCGTCTACATCGTCATCAATTGCGACGTCGATCCTGACCGCGAAGGATTGCTCGACGGCGTGCCACACGGCACGCTCACTTGGCGTGGCTTGACCGAGGGCATCCCCGCCGTCAAGAACCTGCTCCACGGCTTGACGGACAGTGCCGGCCGCGAACCGGTGTTCACATGGATGCTGCGGGCCGACGAGCAAGTCCGCGAGCTGCAGGGCGAGTACGGGTGGGTCGTGCGGGCGCAAGGATCCCTGCTGCGCTCGCTGCAGCAGAGCGGCGACGAGCTGGGCTGGCACCCGCATTTCTGGCGCCGCGAGGCGCCGCACCAGGCGTGGTTTCAGGAGCTCGAGGACGTCGACTGGCAGGTGGACATGCTGCAGCGGGCGCATCGCGACCTGGCGGCGTCCTTCCCGGGTGCGATCCAGAGCGTGCGGATGGGCTGGGCCTATCACAACAACCGCACCTACGCCGCCCTGGAGCAGCTGGGACTGAAAGTCGACCTGTCCGCGCTCCCGGGGTATCGCACGCTCACCGCGTCGCCGCCGCGGCGCAGCGAGAATCTCTTCGATTGGTACCGCTCGCCCCGCGTCCCGTTCTGGCCGTCGCGCGCGGACTATCGGCGCCCGGTGCAGGACGGGGAGACCGCCTCGCGGCTGCTGCAGGTCCCGAGCTTCGTCTCCCAGTCGATTCCGTGGAGCCTGGTCAGCGGCCTCCAGCTCGCGCGCAAGACGCGGAACATCGGGCAGATCTGGAGCGCCATTCGCCGGCCCAGCTACTGCATCAACGTCACGGCCCGCCCGGTCTACTTCGCCCCGCTCGTGGCGCAGCTCCGCTCGGCGCTGCGTCGCGGCCGCGCCGGACCGCTGGTGTTTGCGACCCAGTTCCACGCCGACGAGCTGCTTCCCAATCGCAGCCGCTTGTACGACCTCCAGGGCGTGCGGGCGAATCTCGCGAGCCTGGTGCGCGCCTGCACCGACGCCGGTGTCGCGGTGCAATTCGCCCAGGCGTGCCACGTCCCCGCCGTCTGGTCGAACTAGGCCGTGCGTTGCGCGTCGGCATCCTGACGCACGCGTACCCCCGTCACGACGGCGACGTGGCCGGCGCGTTCCTCGAGCGCCTGGCGACGGGCCTCGTAGCGCGCGGGCACGCCGTGCATGTGCTGGCGCCGGCCGATGCGGGGCGGGGCGGGGACG
This sequence comes from Gemmatimonadales bacterium, assembly GCA_035576905.1. Classification (GTDB taxonomy): domain Bacteria; phylum Gemmatimonadota; class Gemmatimonadetes; order Gemmatimonadales; family GWC2-71-9; genus DATLWA01. The sequence continues at coordinate 18,973 of DATLWA010000036.1, read as the reverse complement.
AGATCCGCCATGGGGTCGCCGTAACGCGGATCCGCTACGCCCCGGCACGTTCCGAGACGCTCGCCTACACCGGCATGATGCTCGCCGCGCTGCGCTCGCCCCTGGGTCTGGCCTGGTTCGGCTCGTTGGTGTGGCGGCAGGCGCGCGCCGTGCGGTCGCTGTGGACGGCAGAAGGGCTCGACGTCGTGCACGCTCACTGGTGGGTGCCGGGTGGCGTGAGCGCCTGGCTCGCCCGCCGGCCCTACGTCGTGACGCTGCACGGCATGGATGTCGTCTTGCTCGAGCGGTGGCCGGCAGCCCGCGTCCTCGCGCGACGCGTCCTTCGCGGCGCCGCTGCCGTCACCGCGGTATCCTCGGACCTCGCCGACCGCGCCGCGCGGGCGCTCCAGTTCGAGCGCGCGCGCATCGCCGTCCAGCCCATGCCGATCGAGGGCGCGCGATTCACACGGACCAGCCGCGGCGGCGGGGGCGTCGTGACGGTCGGCCGCCTCATGCCACGCAAGCGGCTCGACCTGCTGCTCGACGCGCTGGCCCAGCTGCGCGCGCGCGGGCGCACGCTGCCGCTCACCATCATTGGCGACGGACCGGAGCGGGCGCGGCTGGAGCGTTACGTCGCCGAGCTGCGGCTTGGTGACCAGGTGCGCTTCGCCGGCGCGGTCCCCCCGGAACGTGTCGCCGACGCCATCGGCGACGCCGACGTGTTCGCGTTCCCCGCGCTCGGCGAGGGCTTCGGACTCGCCGCGGCGGAGGCGTTGGTGTTGGGCGTACCGGTGATGGCCACCCGCGACGGCGGCGGCGTGACGGACATCGTGCCGGAGAGCGGCGGTGGCCGTCTCGTGGCGCCGGAGGTGGGCGAGATCGCGCGCGCCATCGAAGAGCTGGTGTCCGATCCGGGCGCGCGCGCTCTCGCCGCGGCGGCCGGTGCGGCGTTGCGGCGGCGGCTCGAGCCCGCTGCCGTCGCCGAGCACTTCGAGACCATCTATCGGCGCGTCGCTACAGGATCGCGCTCAAACACCTGAGCCAGAACGCGCCATAGCCGGGCCAGGCGACGAAGTTGCAGCCCCAATGCGGCGCGGGATCGGACATGTAAGCGAGCGCCTTGCCTTTGCCGAACGTCCCGACCGCGACCAAGGGATCACCGGTCTCCTTCACCCGCAGTAAGACCTCGCACCCATCGCGCGGCAGGACCTTGTTGTAGCCCAGGATCGGGGGGAACGTGGCGAGGTCGACACCCTTGAAGGCCGCGGCGGCGCTGGGCGTCACCTCCGCCGTGAAGCCTTCGGTGCTCTCGATCAGGTCGTCATGCTCCAGACACCGCACCGGGAGAATCTCCCGCAGGCGGGTTCGGTTCCATCCGCCCTTGCCCATCTCTCCCGTGAAGGACAGCCAGCCGCCCAGGAACATGATCCGCGTCCCGCCCGTGACGGCTTCGATGGTCAAGCGAATGCGATCGGGGAAGGTGAGGATGCGGGTGCCCAACTTGCTGCGATCGAAGAACTGCGGGTGCAATTGGAAGTTCTTCGCCTCGACGTCGCTGAAGATCAACACGTTGTGCGTGGCGAGGATCTCCTCGTAGGCGCCGGGGGGCAGATTGTAGAAGTCCCAAGTCGGCACGTCGGCCACCTGGTGGCGACCGTCCGACTCCAAGGCCGCCTTGAGCCACTTCCCGTAGTAGTACATGTCGAGGCCCTTCCACGTGTAGTTGAAGGGCGTCTCCGCGAACAATGGGCCGCATCCCACCGCCCAATCGCCGACATAATAGACCTTCGCCATTGTCCGACCTCCCGCGCTGTTCCGAGCCTCGTTAGATTCTCACGAACCTTGGCCGACCAATCCAGCAATTTCGCCGAATTCTACATCGCCCGCACCGCTTGGCACGCCCCGGCGGCCGAGCGGATGCGGTTCCGCCGGGCGGCGGCGGTGGCGCGCGTGCCCGCCGGCGCGGCTGTCCTCGATATCGGGGCGCGCGACGGGGGCCTGCGGCACGTACTGCCGGGCGGTACGCGATATCAGGGGGTCGAGATCGACCCCGCGTTCGCCGAGCCCGACATCCTGATCCACGACATCTCGCAGGGACTCCCATTCCCGGCCGACTCCTACGACTTCGCCTTCTGCCTCGAGATTCTCGAACACCTTCCGGATCCCTTCCAGGCGATCGGGGAGATCCACCGCCTGCTCAAACCGGCCGGCGTGCTGATCGTATCCGTTCCGAATCCGTATCATTTCAAGGAGATCATCTGGAACGTGCTGCGGATTCCGGACCGTCAGGGTCACCTGTACGCGTGGACGCGGCAGACGATGGCACGCTTTGGGGAAATGGGCGGCTTCCGGCTGGACCGAACGGGCGGCACGTACTTCCATCCCCCCATCCCCGCAGGCGCGCTGCTCGCACGTTCCATCATCTACCGGTTCGTGAAGGTTTGAATCCCCGCAAAGGGCTTTACTGGGGTGCCCAAGCGTTCGCGGCGGTAGTGGTAGCGGTGATGGTGTGGCGGGCCTTCGAGCACAACTGGAACGAATTCCGCTCGCTGCACGTGTCGCTCGTCTTCCACCCTGGCTGGATCATCCTATCCATCCTGGTGGTCTTCCTGACGTATGCCATCCAGATCGCCTCGTGGCGCCGGATTCTCGCCGGGTGGGCGCAGCATCTCCCCTATGGCCAGGCCGCCCGCATTTGGCTGGTGGTGAACCTGGGACGCTACATCCCCGGCAAAGTCTGGAGCGTCGCGGGTCTCGTCGTCCTGGCCCAGCGCGCCGGTGTCGAGCCGTGGGCGGCAGGAGCGTCCGCCGTCGCCATTCAGGCCGTGGGCGTCGCGACGGCGGTCGCCTTGGTTGCCGCCGCGACCCCAGGAGCCGCATCACCCGTGCGGCTGGCGGCGGCGGCGTTGGTTGCCATCGCGACCATCGCGTTTCTCGCGTGGGAACGGGGCGCCCGCGCCGTGGGCCGCGTCATAAGCGGCGGCGCCCAGTTCCGGCCGCTGCCGCTGGTGGCGGTGGCCGAGAGCACGGGACTTTCGCTCCTCAGCTGGATCACGTATGGCGTGTCTTTTTGGCTGCTGGCGCGCGGCCTCGGCCTCCCCGACACCCTCACCCTGGCGCGGGCCGCGGGAGCCTTCGCCCTGGGATACATTCTGGGCTTGCTGGCCCTGTTCGCCCCCGGTGGGGTGGGGGTGCGTGAGGTGGTCCTCATCGGCCTGCTCACGCCGGCTATCGGCGCCGGCGGCGCGGTGGCGTTGAGCGTGGCCTCACGCGTCCTCCTGACGTTGACCGAGGTCGCAGCACCGCTCGGCGCCCTGCTCATTTCCGGAAAGTCCAAGGGAGACTTCGGTGTACGAACCTAAGCGGCCGAACCTCGTCGCCACGGCTTTCTTGAGCCTCTGGGTCGCGATCCTCTCCCTCCCGATGCTCTCGGGGATGTGGCTCGGCGCCCTTGGGGGCGATCAGAACCCCGCGGGCTACGCCTCGCGGACCTGGGGCGCTGCATGGTGGCACCGGCTGGGACACGTGCCGTTGTGGGAACCCGAGCTGTTCGGCGGTATGCCGTACGTCGGGGCAGGGCACGGCGACATCTTCTACCCGACGTCGTTCCTGCGGCTGATCATGCCGGTCGCGACGGTCATCAACCTCGGCTTCGTGCTGCACTTCATCCTCGCCGGCCTGTTCACGTTCTGGCTGCTGCGGCGGCTGCACGTCTCGTGGACCGGGTCGATGATCGGCGCGCTCGCCTATCAGCTGTCGGGCGCGCTCGCGTCGTACCCATCCCCCGGACACGACGGGAAACTGTTCGCCGCCACGGCGCTGCCGCTCGCGCTCCTCGCCCTGGTGATGGCGCTGCGTGACAAGCAGTGGCACGGCTATCCGCTGCTCGCGGGCGCCGTCGCCCTGAGCCTGCTGGGGCACTTTCAGATCGCCTACTACCTGTTGATCGTGGCGGGGCTCTTCGCCCTGTACCTCACATTCGAAGAGAACACCACGGAGCCGTTGCAGCGGCGCTTGCTGCGGCTGGCTCCCACGCTCGCGGCCGTGCTGCTGGGATTCGGACTCGCCGCGATTCAACTGCTGCCGTTCATCCAGTACATCCCGTTTTCGCCGCGCGCGTTGGGCTACCACGGATACGAGGGGTCGACGTCCTACGCCATTCCGTGGAACCACGTGTTGGAGTTCGTGATCAAGAACTTCGTCGGGTCCCGCGAGACCTATTGGGGCTCCAATCCGCTGAAGCTGCACTCCGAGTACCTCGGACTGCCGGTCGTCGCCCTGGCGGCCCTCGGAGCGTTCGCCAAAGAGCGGCGGCGCCTGATCCTCTGGTGTGGCGGCATCGGGCTGTTGTTCCTCCTGATCAGCCTGGGAGCCGCGACGCCGTTCTACCACGTGTTCTGGGCCGTGATGCCGATGATCCGCAAGACGCGCGCGCCCGGAATGGCGTTCTTCGCGGTGTCGTTCGTGGTCGCCGTGTTCGCCGCCCTCGGGACGGAGCGGCTGGAGCGTAAGGAGGGACGGTCCGCGATGACCCCGTGGCTCGTCACGGCGGGGGTCGTGGCGCTCCTGGCTGTGGCCGGCGCCTTCGGCGCCATGGCCCGGGACCTGGCCGCCGGCGTCGAGCTCGCCACCGGGCTCCAGAAGGTGGGCGCGGCCCGCGCCGATGGGCCCGCGATCATGTGGGGCGCGTTCGGCGGCGCCCTGGCGCTCGCGGCGACCGCCGGAGCCGCTATCGCGGTCTTCCGGGACCGCTTCACGCCGCGGCTGTTCGCGCTCACCCTCGCACTCGTCGTCGGCGGCGACCTCTGGCTCAACGCGCGCGGGTTTTGGATCTATGCGCCCGAACCCAAAGCGGACTGGTTCCGGCCGGACCCGATTACGGATCGCATCGCGGGGGCCGGGAGTCCCACGCGAGTTCTCAACCTCGGAGCTCCCCCGCGGGTGCTCGACCTCGGAGTCTACGGGCCCGACGCCCTCATGGCGTTCGACATACCGCAGGTGCTGGGTTACCACGGCAACGAGGTGCGCTTCTACGACGAGCTGCTCGGCGGCAAAGGCGAATGGACCAACCTGCGCTCCCTCCACCTGTGGGATCTCCTCAGTGTGCGCTTCGTCATCGCCCCCACGCGCAGTGGCAACAGCGACAGCATTCCCGGCTTCAGACGGGTGCTCGACTCAGCAGTGACGTCCGAAGGGATGCGAGCAGACCTGTTCGAGCGCATCGATCCGCCGCCGTATGTCCGCGTGGTCCCCGGTGCGCTCAAGGCGCCGGACTCGGCCGTCGTCATCCCGACGCTCGTGGACCCGCGCATCGACTACAGCCGGGTGGTGCTGTTCACCCCCGACCAGCCGGTGGCACCCGCGCCGATCCGCGAGATGCCGCCGCCAAGCCCCGCGCGAGCCGCCATGACCAAGTGGGAGCCCGGGGCGATGACCATCGCTCTCGATCCGGCGCCGCCGGAGTCGAGCTACGTGCTGGTCTCGGAGAATTGGTTTCCCGACTGGCAGGCCACGGTGGACGGCGTGCCGGCCCGCGTGCTGCGCGGCGACTACGCCCTGATCACGGTCCCCGTCCCGCCGGGCGCGAAGCGCGTGGAGCTGACCTTCCGCTCGGCCGCCTACCGGACCGGCAAGACGCTCTCCCTGCTTTCGCTGGCGCTGCTCGCCGCGATCGCGCTCGTGCCCCTGGCGTTGAAGCGGCCGCGGGATGGGTGAACGCGCGCTCGTCGTCATCCCCACCTTCAACGAGGCGGGGAACCTCCCCAACATCGTGCCCCAGGTGCTGGCCCAAGACCCGCGCCTCGAGGTCCTGGTGGTGGACGACAACTCACCCGACGGCACCGGCGCTCTCGCCGACGGCCTGGCGCGGGCGAACCCGCGCGTGCACGTGCTGCACCGGGAAGGGAAGCTCGGGCTGGGCACTGCCTATTTGGCCGGCTTCCGCTGGGCAATCGAGCAGCGCTACGATTACGCGTTCGAGATGGACGCCGACTTCTCGCACGACCCGGCGCACCTCAAGGACTTTCTCAAGGCGATCGAGACCGCCGACGTCGTCCTCGGCTCACGGTATTTGGGCGGGCGCGTCACGGTCGTGAACTGGCCGATGGGCCGCCTGCTGCTGTCGTACTGCGCCAACATCTACGCCCGCTGGATTACCGGTTTGCGCATCTGGGATCTCACCGGGGGGTTCAAGTGCTTTCGCAGGCACGTGCTCGAGGCGCTGGACCTGTCGTTGGTGCGCTCCAACGGCTACGCCTTCCAGATCGAGATGAGCGTGCGGGCCTGGCGCAAAGGGTTCAAGCTGGCGGAGATTCCCATTGTGTTCGTGGACCGCATGGAGGGGCAGAGCAAGATGAGCAAGGCGATCGTGCGCGAAGCCGTTTGGATGGTGCCGCGCTTGAGGCTGATGGCATGGTTCGGCCGGATCTAGTCGGCCTGCCGATCTACAAGATGACGGGGTCGGGGAACGACTTCGTCATGGTGGACGGCCGCCTGTCCCAGCCGGGCGATTGGCGCCCCGAAGAGATAAAAGAGGTGTGCGCCCGCGGCACGGGAGTGGGCGCCGACGGTCTCGTGTTCGTGAGCCCCGGCGCCGAACCGGGCGCCGCCCGCATGGTCTACTACAATAGCGACGGCTCGCACGCGGCGATGTGCGGCAACGCCGCCCTCTGCAGCGCGCGCCTGGCATTCCAGCTGGGCATCGTGCGGGGTCCGAGCTTCCGGCTCGAGACGGATGCCGGGGCCTACGAGGGCCGCTATCCCGGGCAGGGCGACCGGGCGGAGCTGCACCTGGCGGCTGTGGCGCCCCCGGCCGACGTGCCCGGTCTGGCCACCGCCGACCCCGAGAAAAAGGCCGCCCTGGCGGTGGTCGGCGTGCCGCACCTGGTGATCCTGATGGACGACGTCGATCAGCTCGACCTCATGGGCCGCGGCAAGGCGCTGCGATTCGATCCGGCGGTGGGTCCAGCGGGCGCCAACGTCAACTTCATCTCGCAGGACAACGGCGGCTGGCGCATGCGGACCTACGAGCGCGGCGTCGAGGCGGAAACACTGGCGTGCGGGACCGGGTCGGTGGCCGCGGCGTGCGCGCTGGACCGCTGGGGGGTCTCCAAGCTGCCCGTGGCCATCCACACCCGCAGTGGCCGCACCCTCGACGTGAAGGCCAAACGGGTCAAGGACGGCCGCTACGACGACGTTTGGCTGGCGGGGGAGGCGCGGGTGGTATTTCGGGGGGTGCTGACCTAGGCCAGTTGTCCACACTTCTACATCACACTACTTAACATAACATCTATTATACGAAGCTGAATTCCGAGTGAAAAGACGGGGACTGGACTTCCGAGCCCCCTACTTTGCCGGTGCCTTCCACGCGCCCCGGGTCAGCTCCCCCAGGCGCACCTTCGCTTCTACGGCCGTCCCCAGCGAATCGTACTTCGTGACGATGGACTGATAAGCAGCGATTGCCTTCGTGGTATCCCGCGCCGCCACCCAGGCCCGCCCGGCGTCCGACAGAAACTGCGCCCGGAGAAAGTCCATCTGGGCGGCCGCGGCGGCCTGTTCATAAGCCTCCGCCGCCTCCTGAGGATGGTCCACGTTGTCGTAGGCCGCACCCAGCAGCCCGTACGCCTGGGCGCGGTATACGGCGTCCGCCTTGGGGGCGAACGCCTTGAGCTGCTCGATTGCCTGCTGACTCTGGCCCTGGAGCAACCGGATCTGCGCCAGCAGGATCGTCGCCTCCTGCGCCGCCCGCGTGCCGGAGTAGTTCGCCACCACGCTGGAGAGCTCGCTCGAGGCCAACGGGAAGTTCTTGGTCTCGAACGCGAGGCGTGCCTCGTTCAACGACGTGCCGGCGCGCTCTTCGCTCTGCCGCGTCGAGATGTGATTCCACCACAAGAGCCCCGCAATCGCCACGATCGCCAGGCCGCCGTACGTGCTCGCCTGACGGTGCCCCTGAATCCACGCCCACAACCTGGCGGCAAAGTCTTGGTCGTCCACCGTAATCCTTTACTGTTTGCGAGAAAGCTGCGCCGTTCGGACAACCCCAGTGCCCCTGGGGTGACTCGAACACCCGGCCAACGGTTTAGGAAACCGCTGCTCTATCCACCTGAGCTACAGGGGCTAAGCGGTTAAGAATAACGAGCTTACGCATCTTGGTGCAAGGCCGCCATCGACGGCGCAAATCCGTGAGCCACGCAGCAATCACCTGATTTCAAACGAATTACCGACGTCCGCTTCGTGTGGATACTCTGCCTTGTCCACACGCGCCACGTGCGCCGCGGGCGGTCCACGTTTGAGCGCCTGTTCCAATTCGTCGAGGCGGCCCGTGTCGCCGGCAGCCACGACCTCGACTTCGCCGCCGGGCAAGTTAGCGACCCAGCCGACCAGACGCAGGCCCTGCGCGGTACGCGACACGAACCACCGGAAGCCCACGCCTTGGACCCGCCCCTGCACCAGGTAGCGGACCGCGCGGCTCACGGCGTCTTGGCCCCGGCGCGGCGCCGTTGCCGCCAGGCGTAGACGATCACCGTGACGATGAGCGCCGGAATCAGGTACACGAGTGCCCGGCTCACGTAGTGCTGCACCTCCACGTTACTCAGCACGTCCTCATGCTGCCCCAGCACGTAGCCGATGGTGGCCAGGATGGTGCACCACAGAAAGGCCCCGAGCCCCGTGAACAGCACGAAGCGCGGCAAGGACATGCGCGCGATGCCGGCGGGGATCGAAATCAGGTGCCGCACCACCGGCAACATCCGGCCGAGCAGCGTGCTGATCTCGCCGTGGCGGTCGAAAAAGCGCTCGGCGCGGTCCAGCGCCTTGTCGCTGATCAACAAGTAACGCCCCGCTCGCCGGATCACCGCGCGCCCCAGCCATAACGCCACGCCGTAGTTGGCGAGCGCCCCCAGGACGCTGCCGAGCACCCCGCAGGCGATCGCGATGACGAGGTTCATCTCGCCCTTGGCCGCGAGGTAGCCGGCCGGCGGCATGACCAGCTCGCTGGGCACCGGCAGCACGGACGATTCCATCGCCATCAGGATGACGATGCCGGGATAGCCCATGTCGCGGAAGCGTTCCAGCAGCCAATGGACGAACGACTCAAGCATCGAAGCCGTGTTCTCCAAGCAGGGGGACGAACCGCGCGCCGTCGAGGGGCGTTTGGCGGAGGCCGTCCGCGGCGCGCTCGACCAGCGTCAACACCTGGGCCCCGCGCTCGCCCAGGGGGATGAGCATGCGCCCGGCCAACCCCAGCTGCTCGATCAGCGGTGGCGGGACCTGCGGTCCCCCGGCGGCCACCAGGATCGCATCGTAGGGCGCGTACGCGCTCCAGCCGAGTGTGCCGTCTCCCACCAGAATCGACACGTTCCCCACCCCGGCAGCCCGCAGTGATTCGCGGGCCGCCTCGGCGAGCGGGCGCACGCGCTCGATCGTGAACACCTGGTCGGCGAGGGCGCCGAGCAACGCGGTTTGATAGCCCGAGCCGGTGCCGATTTCGAGCACCCGTTCGCGCCCGGTCAGGCGCAGGACCTCGAGGTAGCGCGCCTGCGTGTAGGGCCGGGAAATGGTCTGCCCTGCCCCGATCGGCAGCGCGGAGTCCTCGTAGGCGCGGTGGCGCACGGCCTCGGGCACGAACAGATGCCGCGGGGTCTCCGCGAACGCCTTGAGGACAGCCAGATTCTGGATGCCCAGCCCGCGCAATGTCTCGACCAAGCGAGCGCGATAGCCGCCGAAGGTATCGGCGGCGCCGCTCAGGCGCCGAGATTCCACGAACGCACCGCTTCGAGCAGGTCGTAGTTGGTCATGTCGACGTGCAGCGGGGTGACGGAAATGTAGCCATCGTGCGTGGCGCGGACGTCGGACTCCTCGCCGCCCGACCACGTCACGTGCCCGCCGCCGATCCAGAAGATATCGCGCCCCCACGGGTCCTTCATGCGAGCGATTTCTTCGTGGAAGACGCGGCTGCCGAGGTGCGTCACGCGAATGCCCTTCACGTCGTTCCCCGCAATGGGCGGGAGATTCACGTTGAGGAGCGTGTCCTTGGGGAAGTTCTTGACGCGCACGATGCCCTCGATCAACCGCTTGAGGCGGTCGCGGTAGCTGTCCAGGTATTCGAGGTCGAAGCTGCCAAAGGACACCGCGACGCTGGGGATGCCGGCCGCGAGCCCTTCCATGGCGGCGGCGACGGTGCCCGAGTACAGCACGTCCTCGCCCATGTTGGGGCCGTGATTGATCCCTGAGAACACGAAGTCGGGCTTCACCGGCATCAGCGCGCCGAGGGCCAGCAGGACGCAGTCCGACGGCGTGCCGTCCACCTGGAAGGCGCCGTCGGCCCGGCGCGTGGCGCGCAGCGGCCGGTGCAGCGTGAGCGAGTGCGACGTGCCGCTCTGCTCGCGGTCCGGCGCCACTACGGTCACCTGCCCCACCGTCCCGCACACGTCGGCCAGCAGGGCCAGTCCGCGCGCGAGGATGCCGTCGTCGTTGGACAACAGGATGTTCATCGTGCTCCGAACAGAATGTGCCGCCCGTAGCGGGCGAAGACGCGCGCCTGCCGCCAGGCATCGCGCCAATGGCGGAAGTGGCTGCGCGCGCCCTGGTAAATAGTCGGGATGGGCGCGGTTCGCACCCGGTACCCCCCCGCCAGCGCGGCCAGCAGGAACGCGGTCTCGAAATCGTAACCGGTCTGGGAAGGCCGCACCGCAGCCGCTAACGCCCTCGAGACGGCGCGGAATCCCGTCTGGGCGTCCACCACGGCCGCCCCACCGATGCGCGACGCCAGCGCCGCGGACAGCCAATTGGTGAGCCGGCGCGACAGGGGCATGGCCCCGGCCCGCGCGCGGGCGCCCAGCACGAGGTCCGCCGTGCCCGCGACCACGGGAGCGGCGACCCGTGGGATCTCGGCGGCGGGGTGCTGCCCGTCGGCGTCGAGCGTCACGAGGACGTCCGCGTGGTCGGCGAGCGCGCGCGCAATGCCGGTGGCGAGCGCAGCCCCCTTGCCGCGATTGTGGGTGTGTCGCAGGACCGTGGCCCCCGCTCCGGCCGCCAGAACGCCGGTGGCGTCGTGCGAGCCGTCGTCCACGACGTAGATCGGCGCGTCCGGCACGGCAGCGCGCGCTGCCGTCACCACTCCCGCTACCGTCGCCGCGGCCTCGTAGGCCGGGATAATCACCGCGAGCCGCGCGTCAGCGCGCGCCGGCATCGGGCGGAGTCTCCCCCTCGAGGAGCGACAGAATCGCCTGCAGCTCGTTGCGCAGGTCGTTCACGGTCTCGGTGGCGAGCGCGCGCCGCGCCTCGGGCTTGAGCTCGCCCGAGCGGCGGTACTGTTCGATCTTCTGCCGCGCGCCGTCGATGGTGTACTTCTCGGTGTACAGCAGGTGCTTCACCAGCATGATCAGCTCGATCTCACGCCGCTGGTATACGCGGTTGCCGGATCGGTTCTTGGCGGGACTCAAGAAGCGGAACTGGCTCTCCCAGTAGCGCAGCACGTGCGGCTTCAGGTCCGTGAGCTGGCAGACCTCGCCGATCGAGAAGAACTCCTGGACCGGATGCGGGGAGCTCATCGCCACTGCTCCGCTTTGAGGTCTCGCTCCATCAGGTCGGCCACCGCCTGGCGCGGCGGCTTGCCCGCGAACAGTACGGCGCTCACTTCGCGCGCGATCGGCAGCTCGACGTCGTGCTTCTCACCCAGCGCCACGGCGGCGCGCGCGGTCTCGACACCCTCCGCCACCGTCTTCTTGCCCTTGAGGGCGGCGGCGAGCGACTGGCCGCGGCCGATCGCTTCCCCCAGCGCACGATTGCGGGACAACGGGCCCGTGGCGGTGAGGATCAGGTCTCCCATGCCGGCGAGCCCCGCGAACGTCAGCGGGCTGGCGCCGCAGGCCACGCCGAGCCGCGTGATCTCCGCGAGCCCGCGGGTGATCAGCGCGGCGCGCGTGTTGTAGCCGAGCCCCAGCCCCTCGAGAATGCCGGCCGCCAAGGCGATGACGTTCTTCAGCGCGCCCCCCAGCTCCACGCCGATGACGTCGGTCGAGGAGTAGACGCGGAACTGCGGCGTCGAGAACACCTGCTGCGCTTCGCGCGCGATCTCCTCGGTCTCGGCCGCGGCCACGACCGCCGTCGGCTGGCGCTTGAACACCTCCTGCGCGAACGACGGCCCCGACACCACCGCGATCGGCGTCCCCGACTCGAGCGCCTCGCTCAACACCTCGTGCATCGTCGCCAGGCGCTCGGGCTCGAGCCCTTTCGACACGCTGATCACCAGCGCGTGGCTCATCATCGCCTTGCCGGCCTCGGCCATCACCGCGCGCACGGCGTGCGACGGCGCGGCCGAGACCACCACTTCGGCGTCGCGCACCGCCGTGCGCAGGTCGCCCGTGGCCCGCAGCTCCGCGGCCAGCTTGCAGCGCGGCAGGAACATGGTGTTGATGTGGCGACGATTGATGCCCTCCACCACCTTGGCCTCACGCGCCCACAGCGTCGTGGCCATACCCTTGTGCGCCAGCAGGTCCGCCAGCGTGGTGCCCCACGCCCCGCCGCCGATCACCGCGACGCGGGTCATGCCGCCGATCCCCAGCGCGTGCCGAACCGCGTCTCCGTGCCGGCGAGCAGACGCCGGATGTTGCCGCGATGCGCGAACACGATCAACGCGGCGAGGGCCACGCTCGCCCAGAATGCATAGATCTGCGCCGGCTCGAACACTCGCACCCACACCGGGAAGCTCGCGACGGCGATGATCGAGCTGAGCGACACATACCCCGTGATCCACAGGGACACGCCCCACACCGGAACGGCTGCGAGCAGCGGCAGCGGCGCGAGGGCGAGAAAGACTCCGGCCGCCGTCGCCACGCCCTTGCCGCCGCGAAAGCGCACGTAGGGGGAGAACATGTGCCCCAACACCGCCGCCACGCCGAGCGCCAGCGGTAGCCACTCCGGGCCTCCCGCCCAGCGCCCGAACAAGATCACCGGGACGGCGCCCTTGGCCACGTCGATCACGCCCACGGGAATGGCGTATTTCCAGCCCAGCAAGCGGTAGACGTTGGTGGCGCCGAGATTCTTGGACCCGTGTTCGCGCAAATCGATGCCCCGCGCCAGCCGCCCCGCGATGTAGCTCGTGGGCGTGGCGCCTACCACGTAGGCCGCCAGGAGCCACAGCGCGGTGCTCACCGCCGCTCCTTGCGCTTGCGCCGCAGCTTGACGTTGACCGGAGCGCCCGTGAATTCCCACGCCGCGCGGAACCCGTTGACCAGGTAGCGCACATAGGACTCAGGGATAGCCTCGGGGCGGTTCGCGATCAGCGCGAACTTGGGCGGCGCGGTACCGATCTGGGACGCGTAGAACACACGCACCGGCTCGCCCACCGGCTGCGGCGGCTGCTGGCGGTTCAACAAATCCTCGAGCACCCGATTCACCTCGGCGGTCGGCACGCGTTTCTCGCGTTCGGCCGCCACCGCGACGATCAGGTCCAGCAGCCGCGCCACGCGCTGGCCGGTCTTGGCGGACACGTACAGGAACGGGATGAATTCGAGGAACGGCGCGCCGGCTTTCAGCTCCTTTTCGCCGCGCACCGCCGTGTTGGTCTCCTTCTCGTCGATCAGGTCCCACTTGTTCACGGCGATGATCACGCCGGCGCCGCGGTCCCACGCGTCGTTGGCGATCTTCAGATCCTGCGCGTGTAAGCCGTCGGTCGCGTCCACGACGAGCACGCACACGTCGGCGCGCTCCATGGCGCGCGCGGTGCGCAACGTCGAGTAGAACTCGATGTCGTCCTGCACCTTGCTGCGCTTGCGCAAGCCGGCGGTGTCGATGAACACGAGCGTGTGATCGCCGTGCACGAGCGGCGTGTCGATCGCGTCGCGCGTGGTGCCCGGCTCGGATGCCACGACCAGGCGATCCTCGCCCACCAGCTGGTTCACGAGCGACGACTTGCCCACGTTGGGCCGGCCAACCACCGCCACGTGGATGGCGTCGAAGTCCGGCTCGTCGTCGGCCGGCGGCAGCTCCGCCACGATGCGGTCGAGCAGGTCGCCGGAGCTCTTCCCCACCGCGGCGGAGATGGGAAACGGATCACCCAGCCCCAGCTCGTAGAACGCGAGATGGCGTGTGTCGTTGGGCAGCTGGTCGGCCTTGTTGGCGACGAGCAGCGTGGTCCGCTGTGACTTGCGGAGATACTGCGCGATTTCGAGATCCGCGGGATGCACACCCGCCGCGACGTCGACGAGGAATACGACCACGTCGCTCGCGGCCACCGCCTGCTCCACCTGCGAGCGCACGGCGCGGTTCAGCGCGTCGGTGGCTTCGGGGATCAGGCCGCCGGTGTCGACCATCCAGAAGCGCCGGCCGTTCCAGTCGGCCGCGGCGAAGTTGCGGTCGCGCGTCACGCCGGGACGGCCGTCCACGATCGCCTCCTTCCGGCCGATCAGCCGGTTGAAGAGCGTCGACTTCCCGACGTTGGGGCGTCCGATGATCGCGACGGTAGGCGTCTTCACGCGGGTACGCCCTCTTCCACCAGCGCGTCGGCGAAATCGTAGGACAACTTCACGGGCATCGGCAGCCCGGCCGCCAGCGCGTGCGCTTCCAGGTCGTCCATGAACAGCAGATCGTCGTTGACGGATTCGGCGGGCAGCAGCGCGAGATCGAGGTCGCGGCGCCCCCGCAGCGCGTCCTGAATCGCGCGGCCCGGCAGCAGGCCCGCCGTCGTCACCGACGAACCGTACAACGAGTTCTCGAGCGCCAGGATCTCGAAGCGCGCGCCCGTCTCGGCCGTCAGCGGCTGCAGCACGTGCTCCATGAGGCCACCCATCGCGGTCCCCGTGACCACCGCAATGCGCTTGCCCGCGAGATCGGGATAGCGGCCCCGTGCGGCGGCGATGCGGCCCTGCAAGTAGCGCACGGCGCCCACACCGTTCTCGCGCTGCTCGAAGTCGCCGTACCACTCTGCCCCCGGCAGCGTCTCGCCGGCGCGCAGGTACAGCTCGTCCGCGCCGTAGCACCACGGCACGCCGCGCTCAGCCATCGCGCGCGTGGCGTAGCGATCGACCGTGGCGAGCCCCGCCCGGCACTCGTCGCGGGTCAGCTCGCGCACCAGATGGCGCTTGCTGAACTCCGTGAGTGCCACCGGCACGACCGAAACCGAGAGAATCGGGTCGCCCAGGCTCCAGAGGTCCCCCAGTGTGCGCTCGAGCTGCACGCCGTCGTTCACTTCCGGAACGAGAACCACCTGGGCGTGAAAATCGATGCCCCGCCCCGCCAGATCGCGCAGCTGCGGCACCACTTCAGGTGCCTCGGGGTTGCGCAGGATCCAGCGGCGCACGACCGGATCGGTGGCGTGCACCGACACATACAACGGCGACAGATGGTACTCCACGATGCGCTCGATATCCCACGGCTTGAGATTCGTGAGCGTCGCAAAGTTGCCGTACCGGAACGACAGCCGGTAATCGTCGTCGCGAATCCATAAGGCCTCCCGCGCCCCCGCCGGATTGCCGTCCACGAAGCAGAAGTCGCAGTGGTTGGCGCAGCGGCGAATCCGCGGCGGCTCGAGCGTGACGCCCATCGGCAGGCCCTCCGGCCGTTCGATGTCGTACTCCACGTCTTCGCCGCCCGGCAGGCGCGCGTGCAGCACGAACTGCTCCTCGGCCGTGAGGAACTCCCAGTCCAGGAAGTCCTCCAGCGGCCGCCCGTCGACCGCGAGCAGCTCCGTTCCAGGGCTGAGCCCCAATTCGGCGCCCAACGTCCCGGGCGCAACCGCTTGCACGCGAATCACTACCGCCGCCTAGTGGTTCAAGGAGTTTCTGAAGGCGGAGGTCGCAACTGCAACTGCCGCCCTAACTTCCGAAGGACCTAATATCGCTTAGAGGGCGCGATAACGCCAGCCGACAACGCCCTTCGCCGCCGCATGAAGCTGCGACTGCTGACTTTGGCCCGGCGGGAGGGCGGGAATCTCGGCGCTTTGGGCGCTCACGACAGCGCCCTTGGCGTCCAGAAACTCCACCTGCAGGCGCAGGGGCTTGGAGGGGGTGGTGCGGAGGTTCGCGGCGGTGAGGCTCAGCGCGGCGCCGGCCGAGTCGGGCACGAAGGTCGTGACCGTCACCTCGACGCCCAGCCCGGTGTCGGCCAGGGCGCTGTACTTGGCGACCGAGTCGCGGCGGCCCTTCAGCTCCCAGCCGGCGCGCAGCAAGCGCAGGGAGCTGCGGTTCATGGGGTCCAGCGCCACCAGGTGTTGCGCCGCGGGCAGCGTGCGCGCCGAGTCGCCCAGCATGTAATAACCCACGGCGAGGTCGTACCACGCATCACGCACGCTGGGCGCTTGGTCCACGCCGCGACTGAGCGTGCGCGTCGCCGCAACCACCAGGCCGCTGGCGAGCATGCGCCGCCCGGCCTCGATCATGACCAGCGGCGACACGGCCGCGTTCGCGTAGAGGGAGTCGAAGAACCCCGCCGCTTCGGCCTTGCGGCCGCTCTCCGCGTAGATGTTCGCCAAGCCGCCGGCCGCATCGATGGATTGCGGATAGGCGGAGACGAGATCGCGGTAGGCGGCGATCGCAGGAGCGAACGCGCCCTGCACCGCCGCACTGTCCGCCGCTACGCGCGGCCCCAGGGTCGCACGGCCGGCGCGCCCTCCCTCGACTGCCTGGGCGCGGGCTGCGGAATCGCGGCTGAATGACGCCTGATCGGCAGGCGCCAGCCGGGCGCCCCGCGCCCGCCGCGACGCGGCGGAGGCCAGCACCCGCGCCAATACGCCCGAATCAGCGGCCACGGCGCGGTTGATGGAATCGCGCGCGGTGCGGGTGCGCTCCCAGGCCTGAACGGCGGGATCCTGCTCGGCCTTCGCCTCATACAGGCGGGCGAGCGTGGCCAGGCCATCGCGCCGGCGCGCGGCCCAGGCCGTGTCGCGGCCCGCGCGCTCCACGCCTTGGCGCACGTAGACCGCCGCGGAATCGACCTGGTTCTCGCCGGCATAGAGGTCGCCCAGACGGAAGTAGGCGTCGGGGTTGTCGGGGAGGACGCGCAGGGCGAGGCGCAGCAGAATCGCGGCGCTGTCGGCCTTGTTCTCCTGCCAGGCGCGCAGGCCGTCGTTCAGTACGGCGGTCCAGACGCGGTGTCGATAGGTAGCGATGTCGGCGGCGCACTGCGGCGCGAGCGCTTCGACCTTCCGGAAGGTCGAGTCGGCACCCACCGCGTCGCCCATTTCCGTGTAGTAGCGGCCGAAGTAGTACCACGCCGCGGGATTCTTGTCCTGTTTGTTCTGCACGATCGCGCGGGTGAGCACGTCCACCGTCTGCTTCAGCATGCGATCGCGCTGCGTCGGATTCTCCGCCGCAATCTTGAGATTCAGTGACGCGGTGGAGACTTGGAAGTGCGAGCTCGCTTTGACGTCGCACGGCGGCTGAGGACCGACCCACGCACTCTGTGCGGCGAGCGGGGGTACGGCCAGTGCGGCGAGGCCCGATATCCAGAGACGGACGGTTGGCATGGGCTTCCTCCTGCCGCGTAATCTCCGCGCCCCTGTTGGCCTGTCAACACCAGGAACCGCCCAGCGGCGTGGGGGGTAGCAGGCCAGGATGTGTCCGATCCGGAGTTCCGCCGTCAGCGGCGAGCCTCGGGAGCAGACCGGCAACGGACGATCGGCAGCGGGCGCCGCCCGCGACGCCAGCAGCCCCACCCCCGCACGCCCACGTCCGCTCGTCGTCGTCAGCAACCGTCTGCCGTTCGCCATCGCCCCCCGGACCGAAGGGGCGCGGGTGACGCGTGCGCCCGGCGGCCTGGTGTCGGCGCTGGAGCCGGCGTTGGCCGAGCGCGGCGGCCTGTGGATCGGATGGGACGGCCTGGCGCGCGACGCCGGCGCCCCGCCACCGCAGCTTCCCGAGGGCCCCGCGGGTGTGCGCTATCTCGACGTGCCGCTGTCGGCGCGCGAGGTGACGGCGTACTACTCCGGGTTCTCCAACGGCACACTGTGGCCCCTCTTTCATTACTTCGTGAGCCGCGCGCGCATCGATGCCCCGTTGTGGCGGGCCTACGATCGCGTGAACGAGCGCTTTGCGCGGGCGGCGGCCGAGGCGAGTCCGCCGGGCGCGCTCCTGTGGATCCACGATTACCAGCTGCTGCGCGTGCCGCATCATCTGCGCCGCTTGTCGCGCGACAACGTCATCGGCTTCTTCCTGCATATCCCCTTCCCCGCCGCGGACGTGTTCCGCGTGTTGCCCTGGTCGCGCGAGCTGATGCGCGGCATGCTGGCCGCGGACCTGGTGGGATTCCAGATCCCGGCGTACGCCGAGCACTTTCTCACCTGCGCGGAGCAGCTGCTGGGGTGTGACGTCGACCGCGTGGCGGGCGTGGCGCGATTCGAGGGCCGCGCTGTCCGGGTGGAGGTCCACCCGATCAACATCGACGCCGGCCAGATCGAGCGGCTCGCCGCGCGTCCGGCGGAGCCGGCGCTGCCGGGCCGGCCCACCGAAATCATGGGCGTCGATCGCCTGGACTACACCAAGGGCATCGCCGAGCGGTTGC
This sequence comes from Gemmatimonadales bacterium, assembly GCA_035576905.1. Lineage (GTDB taxonomy): Bacteria > Gemmatimonadota > Gemmatimonadetes > Gemmatimonadales > GWC2-71-9 > DATLWA01. The sequence goes on along the minus strand of DATLWA010000036.1, from coordinate 499 downwards.
TGGCGGTGGAGCGCCTGCTCGATCGGCACCCCGAGTTCCGCCATCGCATCCGCTTCACGCAGGTCCTGGTCCCGAGCCGCGAGCGCGTGGCGGATTACAGCGAGCTGAAGCGCGAAATCGACGAGACGGTGGGGCGCATCAACGGCCGGTACTCCGACCACGGCTGGAGCCCCATCCGCTACTTCGTGCGCGCCTTGCCGCCGGAAGAGCTGGTGCCACTGTACCGCTCGGCCGACATCGCCCTGGTCACGCCGTTGCGCGACGGCATGAACCTGGTCGCCAAGGAGTACGTGGCGGCGCACCGCGAGGGCGACGGCGTGCTGGTCCTCTCCGAGCTCGCGGGAGCGGCCGTGGAGCTGCAGGAGGCCCTGGTGGTGAATCCCTTCGACCTCGACGCCGTGGCGGGCGCCCTGCACCGCGCCTTGACCATGCCCGAGGACGAGCGGCGGGCGCGCATGTCGGCGTTGCGCGACCGGGTGCGCGCGCACGACGTGCACGC
>DATLWA010000035.1:0-5192 GCA_035576905.1 Gemmatimonadales bacterium | reverse complement strand
ATCGTTCGGCCGGCTCGGGCTCGCGATCGTGGATGAGCAGCATCGCTTCGGCGTCGAACATCGCAAGCAGCTCGGCGCGAAGGGCGAGGCACCGGACATCCTGCTCATGTCGGCGACGCCGATCCCGCGCTCGCTCGCGCTCACGCTGTACGGCGACCTCGACGTGACACAGATCCGCGAACGGCCGCCGGGCCGCGGCAGCGTCAAGACGGCGCTGCGCGGCGAAGCGGCACGCGCCAAGATCTACGAGTTCATCCGGTCGGAATGCGCGGCCGGCCGCCAGGCCTACGTGATCTATCCGGTGATCGACGAGTCCGAAAAAGCCGACCTGCGCGCCGCCACGACGATGGCCGCCGAACTGAAGAAAGTCTTCGCCGAATTCAAGGTGGGGCTGGTGCACGGCCGGCTGAAGCCCGAGGAGCGCGACAAGACGATGCGCGCCTTTCGCGACAACACGGTCCAGATTCTCGTGGCGACCAGCGTGATCGAGGTGGGCATCGACGTCGCCAACGCCACGGTGATGCTGATCGAGCACGCCGAGCGATTCGGGTTGGCGCAGCTGCACCAGCTGCGCGGGCGTGTGGGCCGGGGCACGGCGGCGAGCCACTGCATTCTGCTGTCGGACGCGCGCGACGCGGCGCCGCGCCTGCAGGCGTTCGCCGATACGACGGACGGCTTCGCGATCGCGGAGCTCGACTTGAAAGAGCGCGGCATGGGCGAGCTGGCGGGGGCGCGGCAGTCGGGCGGTGTGGCGCTGCGTTACGCCAATCTCGAGACGGACTTGCCGCTACTCGAAGCGGCGCGCCAGGCGGCGGCGCGCATCATCGCGGCGGATCCGGCGCTGGCACAGCCGGAGCATGCGCCGTACCGCGCGCGGATTGTGGCGAAGTATGAACGCGGCTTCGAGCTGTTTCGAGTGGGCTAGAACGCGACGCGGACGCTCAGCGCCGCGCCGCTGCGCGTGGGCGCGACTTCGAGCGAGACCGGCTTGAACGGAATATTCCCCGGCTCGCCGGTGTGGTGGCGCAGGTCGGTGATGAACAACGCGGCCGTGGCGAGGGCCGCCGCCTGGGCGCCGAGCAGCCAGCGGCGGGCGCGGCGGTCGAACTGCAGCGACGCCTGGTACAACAGCTCCGCGTTGCCGTTCAGGTAGCGCCCGTTCGATCCCACCGTGCAGTCGGCGTTGTTGTTGCGGCAGATGTCCAGCAGCTGATTCCACTCGATGTCGGAATAGTGGTGCTCGCGCGCGCCCATGGCCGTGAAGGCGATGGCGCCGGCCGCGGTGGCCCATTTCCCCCAATGCACCAAGAAACGGCTGCCATGGCCCGTCGCGGGCGGGGGCGGCGCCGCCTGCTGGGCGGCGAGCGGCGTCGCGAGCGCGACGAAGGCGAGGACGGCGGCGGCGCGGGTCATCGATAGGTATGAATGTCGCCGCGCCCGCCGATCACCACCAGCGTGCGGTCGCGGACGATCGGCGCTTCCTCCACCGGCCCGTCGAGCTGGGCGCGCCACAACACCTTGCCGTCGGCCCGGTCCACGAGCAGCACCTCGCCGCTGACGCTCGCCACGAGCACGCCGGAGGCGGTGGGTGTGGGCCCGGCGCGCGCCACGATGCCGAGCTCGCGTGACGCCGCGCCCGCGGGTCCCGCGGCCGGAATCATCCACAGGATGCCGGCGCGCGTGAGCGCGAAGACCGTGTCGTGCACCAATGCCGGTGCGCCGAGTACGCCGTCGCCCGCCGGCTGGTCCCACGCCACCGTCAGCGCCGGCAGGTCGATCGCGAGGATGTGACCGGCGGTCGTCCCGGCGTAGACGCGATGCTGGCCGTACGCGGCACCCGCCAGCACCGTCCCGGGCGTCGCGAGCTTCACGGTGATCGCGCCCGTGCCGCGGTCGAGCAGGTAAAGGGTGTCGTTGGTCGTGGCGATGACCAGGCCGTCGGGCGTCACGACCGGTGCGGCGCGGATCGCGCCCGACAGCTGCCGCCGCCACACGACGGCGCCCTGATCGGGATCGAGGCGGAGCACCAGGCCCACTTCGGTCCCGGCGAACAGCTCGGCGCCGTCGAACGCCAGCGGCGCCACCACGCTGCCGGTCTTGCGGCTCCACATGATGCGTCCGTCGCGCAGGCGCAGCGCCACGACCTTCCCTTCGGGGGTCTGCTCGGTCGCGGCGTAGAGACGATCGGCGTCGAGCAGCGGTCCGCCGTGCAGCGTGCCCGGCAGGTGCGACCGCCAGAAGATTTGGCCGGTGGCGCGGTCGAGCAGCACGATGTTGCGATCGACCGAGCCCACCGCGATCACCGATTCGCCGATGGCGGCGCTGCCGCGCACGGCGCGGCCGGCGACGGTCTTCCACAGGGGTCGCGGGTCAGGATTGAGCGTTTCCGCGGCGGAAACGTCGTGTCCGGGGGCGCCCAGGAACGTGATCCAGCTCTGTTCCTGGCGGTCGGGGCCCATGCGCGTCGGCGGGACGCACGCGGTCGCGTTGACAGCGAAAATGGCGGCCACTACAATGCCGCGCTTATGCCAGAGTTGCATCGCATCGAGGCGCTGCCCCGGCAGGTGGGGCAGGTGGTGACCGTGCGCGGCTGGGTGATGACCACCCGGTCGAGCGGCAAGATCGCGTTCATCGTGCTGCGCGACGGCACGGGATACGTACAAGCGGTCCTCTCGAAAAAGGACGTCCCCGATGCGGCCTGGGACGCATTCGGGAAGCTAACGCAAGAAACGTCGGTCGCGGTGACCGGCACCGTGCGGGCCGATCCGCGCGGCCCCGGCGGCGTGGAGCTCACGGTGTCCGACCTCGCCGTCGTCGGCCCGAGCCCCGAGTTCCCGATCAGTCCCAAGGAGCACGGCACCGCGTTCCTGTTCGAGCACCGCCACCTCTGGCTGCGCAGCCGCCACCAGGTGGCGATCGCCCGCGTGCGCCACGAGGTGATCCAGGCGATCCGCGACTTCTTCTACGAGCAGGGCTTCACCCTCGTCGACACGCCGATTCTCACGGGCTCGATCGGCGAATCGGCGGGGAATCTCTTCGCCACCGACTACTTCGACCTCGGCAAGGCGTATCTGGCGCAAACCGGCCAGCTGTACGTCGAGGCCGCCGCGGCGGCGCTCGGCAAGGTCTATTGCTTCGGGCCGACGTTCCGCGCCGAAAAATCGAAGACGCGGCGCCATCTCACCGAATTCTGGATGGTGGAGCCCGAAGTTGCCTGGAACGATTCCGCCGCCAACATGGCGCTGCAGGAGACGTTCGTCAGCTATATCGTGGCGCGTTGTCTCGAGCGGCGGAAGAGCGAGCTCGCCGAGCTGGAGCGCGACACCGCGCCGCTCGCGCGCGTGCAGGCGCCGTTCCCGCGCATTTCATACACCGACGCGGTGGAAAAGCTCAAAGCGCTCGGCTCCGATATCACCTGGGGCCGAGACGTCGGCGGCGACGACGAGACGCTGCTCGCCAAGCAGTTCGATCGCCCGGTGATGGTGTTCAACTATCCCAAGGCGGTGAAGGCCTTCTATATGAAGGAGAACCCCGCCGACCCGCGCACCGTGCTGAACAACGACATGCTGGCGCCGGAAGGCTACGGCGAGATCATCGGCGGCAGCCAGCGCGAAGACGATTACGACAAGCTGCTGCACCGCATCCGGGAGGAGAAGCTGCCCGAGGAGTCCTACGGGTGGTATCTGGACCTGCGCAAGTACGGCACCTTCGTGCACGCGGGGTTCGGCCTGGGCGTGGAACGCACGGTGGCCTGGATCTGCGGCATTCCGCACATTCGCGAGGCGATCGCGTTTCCCCGGACGCTGTACAAGCTCTGGCCCTGACGTGTACGTGATCGTGTGGGAATTCCAGATCGTCGCCGACCGTGTCGCCGAGTTCGAGCGCGCCTACGGGCCGGACGGCGATTGGGCCGGATTCTTCAAGCGCAGCGGCGCCTTCCGCGGCTGCGACCTGCTGCGCGGTGAAAAGGACGAGGACGCGCCGAGTGCGGGCGATCTCGCCTACTACTGGACCATCGATCGCTGGGACTCGCGTCAGGCCTACGAAGACTTCAGCCTGCGCTTCGATGCCGAATACACTGCGCTCGACACGCGGTTGGCCGAGCTGTGCGATCTCGAGGTGTGTCTGGGGAAATTCGAGACGGTCTAGCTCCGCGCCTTCACTTCGTCCCACAGCCGATCCAGGTCCTCCAGCTTCGCCCGGCCCAGCTCGATCCCGCGTTGGGCAGCCAGTTGCTCCACCGCGCCGAAGCGCCGCGTGAACTTGTCGTTCGCCTTCTCGAGGGCTTGACCGGGCTCGACGCCGAGCTTGCGCGCGAGATTGACGACGGCGAAGAGGAGGTCGCCCAGCTCGTCCTCGATCGCCTCCCGTTTTCCGGTGCCGGTTTCGCGCTCCAGCTCCGCCGTTTCTTCCTTCACCTTGGTGAGGGGTCCCTGCGCGTCGGGCCAATCGAACCCGACGCCCGCAGCGCGCTCCTGGAGGCGGTACGCCATGAGCAACGGGGGCAGGGTGGCTGGAAGCCCACGGAGCGTACTGGTCCCCGCTCCCTGCTCCCGTCGTTTGATCCCCTCCCAGGACTCCGGTTTCGCACCGTCCCCGAATAAATGCGGATGCCGCCGCCACATCTTCCGTTCGAGCCCCTGCGTCACCGCCTCGGCGTCGTGCAGCCCGCGTTCTTCGCCGATCACGATATGAAACGCCAGCTGCAACAGGAGGTCGCCCAGCTCGTCGGTCGTCTCGCGGGCGTCGCCCGTGCGGATCGCCTGATCGAGCTCGAGCGCTTCTTCCACGAGATAGGGCCGCAACGTCTCGGGGGTTTGCGCGGCGTCCCAGGAGCAGCGCGCGCGCAGGTCGCGCACCAGCGCGAGCGCGCGGCCGAGTGCCGCGTCCGCCGGTCGGGAGGTCGTAGTCATGGTCGGAAACTAGCATTTAGGGAACGGGCCGCGTAGCTTTCGCGCGCCTGTGAACCCGTCAACGAGCGGGCGCGACACGCGCGCCTGGGTCGAAGTGGACCTCGCCGCGGTCGTCGAAAACGCCCGCACGGTCGCACGCGTGACAGGCACGCGGCTCCTCCCGGTCGTCAAGGCCGATGCGTACGGGGTGGGAGCCGTTGCCGTATCCAGGGCACTCGCAGCGGTGGATCCCTGGGGATATGCCGTGGCGACGATCGACGAAGGCGCCGCGCTGCGCGC